>NZ_JBFLUG010000440.1:0-936 GCF_041008525.1 Parafrankia sp. FMc2
GTACTGATGATTAATGTGTGGTGTTAGTTGGCCTGGTGATGGCCACAGATATGCGGGTAGACCGTTTGTATGAGGTATGCGACGGGTGGCGGGTTGACGCCCGCCGAGCAGGTGGAAAGGGAGAGGATTCGGTTGGCCGCGGCTGACCGGTTCGCCGCGGGAGCGACTCGGATCGAGGTGGCGCGGGAATTCAAAGTGACCCCGAAAACAGCGGGCTGCTGGTATCGGGCGTGGGAAACGGGGGGTGTGGCGGCGTTGCGGTCGGCTGGTCCGTTGTCGCGGTGCCGATTGGATGATCGGGATCTGGCCCGGTTGGAGGCGATCCTGCGTCGGGGGCCGGGGGTGTATGGCTGGACCGATCAGCGGTGGACCCTGGCCCGGGTCGCTGAGGTGATCAGACGGGAGTTCGGGGTCACCTACACGCTGCCCGGGGTGTGGCTGCTGCTGGACCGCAACGGCTGGTCGTGCCAGCTGCCGGCGCGCCGCGCGGTCGAACGGGATGACGACGCGGTGGCGGGCTGGTCGGAGCAGGGGTGGCCGGCGGTAAAACCACCGCGGCGGCCCGGGGCGCCTGGGTCTGTTTCCTCGATGAGACAGGGCAGGGCCTGAGGCCGCCACGGGGACGGACCTGGGCGCGCCGCGGAGTGACTCCGGTGGTGCGGGTGCCTGGGCGGGGTGGATCGGGGCGGGTGAGTGTGGTCGGGATGGTCTGCTACAAACCCGGGCATCGGGCCCGGTTGGTCTACCGGGCTCGGGTCGGTCACGGCCGTCCGGGTGAGCGGAAGGGGTTGGGCTGGCAGGACTGTCGGGATCTTCTCCTGGCCGCGCACGCGCAGCTTCCCGGGGGTCGGCTGGTGGTGGTGTGGGACCGGTTGAACATCCATCTCCAGGCCGAGATGGCCGTGTTCCTGGCCGCGCACGCCGGCTGGGTGAGTG
>NZ_JBFLUG010000441.1:0-926 GCF_041008525.1 Parafrankia sp. FMc2
GTCTGGCGGCGATGGTGGTGCTGTCCCAGGCCCGTGATGCCTTCGTCCGGCTCCGGCACGTGTGGGCTGACCAGGGCTACCGTGGCCGGGACTTCTGCAACTGGGCCGAGGACGCGGTCGATGTCGATATTCAGATCGTCTCACGGCGTGATGGTGGATTCCATCATACCTGGGCCCGGTCGGGGCACCCCTGTCTGTCAGACTGCCGTGAGAGTGCGACATCAAGGTCGCACGTGATGAGTGGGCTGCGTCGGTTGGAGGTTCGGTTGATGACGAAGACGTAGTCACGGATCAGTGTTCGTAGATCTGTCCCCTCCGTGACATGCGTGGCTGGTAACGGTGGTCTCAGGCGATCAGTGCATCAGCCCTGGTAGAAAGGTGATCCACCGATCGGAGGGCTGAGTGCACGGCGTCGGGTTGACCTTGGACGAGCGGGAGTCGATCTCCAGGGGCTTGGCCAAGGAACTGTCACACCGAGTGATCGCGACCCGGCTGGATCGGAACCAGTCGGTGATCAGCCGTGAGGTCTCGCGCAACGGTGTCAATATCGGGTATCGCGCCGCGGACGCGTAGAAACGCGCAGACGAGCAGCGGCGGCGACCGAAGGCATTCAAGCTGGACTCGCACGTCCGGCTGCACGATGCGGTGGCCGAGCGGCTGACGGCTGACTTCTCGCCGGAACAGGTGTCGAATCGGGCTCTGCGCACTACGTCTGAAACCGTGTTTGGCTGATCACGCCGCGGATGTGGTGGCGGTGACGGGGAGTGGCCAGACCGGGCGGGTGACGCGGGAAGCGACGTACAGAATTTGAATGGTCGGGGTCTGTTTGATCACATCCGGTCTGTCCGGGTATGACCCGGCCGTGCTCAGCTCTTGTAGCGGGCATGAGGTATGCGGATGGTGGCGGGCTTACCGCGCAGGGTCGT
>NZ_JBFLUG010000442.1:0-925 GCF_041008525.1 Parafrankia sp. FMc2
TGATTTTTCTTGATCACGGCAAGGTAGTGGGCGTTCTTCGCGGTGACCAGCCAGTCGAGGTTGGCGCGCACGGTGTGGAGGGCATCGGCCGCGACCAGCACGTTCGTCAGGTCAAGGGGCCGTAGCAGCCGGCGGAACACCGTGGTCTCGTTGGTCTTGGCGTCGACCTCGACCTGACCGAGCAGCCGCCCGTCGCCGTGGCTGACCGCGCCGACGAGGTGCACCCGGCTGCCGTCGGCGCGTTTCGCGTGCCGGCTGGTCTTGCCGTCGACCGCAACCGCCGACACCGGCACCACCCGTTCCCGGGTAGCCGCATCCGCCAGGGCGGCGGGTTCCCACTGCCCGCAGGTTTCCTCCTCGGCTGGCGGGTTCGGGTCGAGCGTTGGGTCGAGCAGGGCCACGGCGAGTTCCCCGTCATCCACGGCCGCAAGGAACCGGTGGATCGTCGCGGCGCTCGGCAGCCGGTAGCCGTCGAACGGATCCCACGGCAGGCGCAGCCGTGCGCGTTCCTCCTCACTGGTCCGCCTCAGCCACCCGCGGACCGCCGACACCCGGTCGTGGCCCGCTGCCGTCAGCGAGCACAGCCACACCGCGGCCAGGCACCGCAACGGGTAGACCAGCCCACGAGGCGACCGCTGGTCGGTCACCAGATCGAGCCGCTCCCAGATTTCCGCACGCGACACGTCGCCGGCTCCCACCACACCGGCAGCGGCACGCGACAATGCGCCCACAGGCACGCCGCACTCCAGACCACGAGGACATAAGACATCTCCGTGATCTACAAGTGGCGTGCCTGTCCCTTTGCCCGCGACACGTGGTCCAGCCGTGCCCGCGCTCCCACACACCGCCCTCTACCAGGACCGATCAGCCGAACCTCACAGAGCGGGCCGATCCCATCAAATCGCGTCCCTGCAAGAGCCCTGGG
>NZ_JBFLUG010000443.1:0-924 GCF_041008525.1 Parafrankia sp. FMc2
CCAAGGACGCCCGGGTGATCGCCGAGACCGCCCGGATGCGGAACGATCTGACGCCCGTCACCGCCACCGACGATCTTGTCGTCGAGCTGACCCGGCTGACCGCGCACCGCGAGGACCTGATGGCCGATTGGGTGCGCGGCGTCAACCGGCTCCGTGACCTGCTGACCAGCATCTTTCCCTCGCTGGAACGTGCCTTCGACTACTCGACCCGGTCCGCGCTGGTCCTGCTCACCGGTTTCCAGACCCCCGAGGCGCTTCGTGTCGCCGGGGTCGACGGTGTCGCTGCGCACCTGCGTGAGCACGGCGCCTGGCCCAAGGGCATCCCCGCCATGGCGACCTCGGCGCTGGCTGCCGCCGAGGCGCAGACGGTGCGGCTGCCGGGCGAGGCCACCACTGCCGTGCTCGTCGCCCGGCAGGCCGGCCACCTCCTGGACCTCGACCGGCAGGTCAAGGACACCGACAAGCTGATCGCCAGCCGGTTCCGGACCCATCCCCAGGCGGAGATCATCGAGTCGCTGCCCGGGCTCGGGCCGATCCTCGGCGCCGAGTTCGTCGTAGCCACCGGTGGCACCCTGGACGGGTTCGCGACCGCCGGCCGTCTGGCGTCCTACGCCGGGCTTGTGCCCGTCGCCCAGGACTCGGGCCGGGTCACCGGGAACCTGCGCCGTCCCAAGCGCTACAACCGCAGGCTGCGACGGGTGTTCTACATGGCCGCCCTGTCGAGCATCCGGGCCACCGGGCCCTCGCGGACCTTCTACGACCGCAAACGCCAGGAACGGCTCATCCACATCCAGGCCCTGCTCGCCCTCGCTCGCCGCCTCGTCGACGTTCTGTGGGCACTCCTGCGCGACGGCCGCACGTTCGCACCAACCGCGCCGCAACCCGCTACCGCGGCGGCTTGACACGGTCATTCAGATTCCCTTC
>NZ_JBFLUG010000444.1:0-915 GCF_041008525.1 Parafrankia sp. FMc2
TTGTTTGTTTAAGCAAAAGACTGGATACGTTATGCTAGCTGGTTGAGTGGGCTCTGGGGTGTGTATGAGGGGCAGGGTGAGGGCCGCGTGGGCGGTGGGGCTGGTGAGGGGGTCGATGTCGGAGGAGTTCTCGGGCCACAGGACCAGGTCGGGCTGGGGGGTGCGGCCGGCGCGGACGTCGGCGGCGAGGCGTTCGGTGCCGGTGACGTGGTTGGCGGTGACCTGGAAGGCCTCGCCGAGGGCGTCGTAGCCGCCTGCTTCGGGGACGTTGCCCTGGATGGCGGCGACCTGCAGGGTGCCGCGCTGGGGTCCGGTCGGCAGGGGGATGGTGAGCCCGGCGAGGGTGAGTGCGGTGGCGCCGGCGGCGGCCGCTGCGATGCGTGGGGCGGGTGTGCGGCGGGCGGTGAGCGCGGTGGTGGCGAGCAGGGTGGCGGTGGTGGCCACGGCGAAGGTGACGAGGGGGGCGCCGCCGAGCGCGGCGAGGCCGGTGTAGGGGCTGTCGGGTTGGCTGAAGGCGAGCCGGCCCCAGGGGAAGCCGCCGAAGGGGGCGCGGCCGCGGAGGGCTTCCTGGGCTACCCAGGCGGCGCCGGCCCAGAGCCAGGGCGCGGGCAGGCGGTAGGCGAGGGTGGTGGCGGGGGCGATGAGCGCGAGGATGGCGGCTTCGGCGGCGGACAGGACGATCCAGCCGTCGGCGCCGACGAAGGAGACGAAGCGCAGCAGCGGGAGCATGAAGGCGAGGGAGAACAGCAGGCCCAGGCCGTAGGAGGCACGTAGGGGCCGGTTGTGGACGGTGAGGGTGAACAGGGCGACGGCGAGGGGTGCCAGCGGCCACAGGCCGACGGGGGGGAAGGCGAGGTAGAGCAGGAGCCCGGCGGCGGTGGCGGCGGCGGGGCGGGCCAGGCGCCGGTGGAGTCC
>NZ_JBFLUG010000445.1:0-903 GCF_041008525.1 Parafrankia sp. FMc2
CTCGCTGGCGACGTAGCGGGCGGAGTACACGGGCGATCACCTCCCTACGGGAAGTGTGATCTATCAAGTCGTCATGATCCATAGGTTTTGCCTCTCGTGAGGGTCAGGCGACGGCGACGGCGACGCCCATGAGTGCCTGCTCGGGTTCGTCTCCCTCGGCGGTGATCTCGACCTGTTCGGCGATCCGGGCCCGGTAGGTCGGGCCGGCGCGGTCGATCAGGACGGTCCAGGCGTGCCGCTCGCCGGCCGGCGGTGCGGTGGTGGGCAGGGTGGGGAGCGGGCCCGTCGGGTCGCGGGCGAGGGCGGCGGCGTGCATACCGGCGTGGTCGGCGACGCACGCGGCCGCGGTCGGCATGGAGATGCGGCCGGTGCCGCAGGTCCAGCAGGTCCACGACCAGGAGCCGGCGGACTCGGTCAGCCGCAGGTCGTGGTCCGGATCGGCCTGCGGCTGCGCCGGGACCGGCGGCGCAGCCACGGCCGGCAGGTCAGGCACGGCCGGGGGCGGCCCTGGTCGTCCACGCCGGTCCAGCCGGTACAGGTCGGGCTGTGCGCCGGTGCCGGCGGTGTGGCGTCCTCGTCGGGCCGGTCCTCGCTGGCGACGTAGCGGGCGGAGTACACGGGCGATCACCTCCCTACGGGAAGTGTGATCTATCAAGTCGTCATGATCCATAGGTTTTGCCTCTCGTGAGGGTCAGGCGACGGCGACGGCGACGGCGGCGGCGGGCCGGAGATCCGGCTGCGCCTGCGGGGCCGGCGGGCTCGGCTCGAGCGCCGCGGTGGGCTGGACGAACAGGCGCAGGGCGAGCTGGCGCCAGGGCGGGTTGTCCCAGGGGCGCGGGCGAGCGCGGCGGGTGGTGGTGACCAGGTGCAGGCGTGAGGCGCCGGGGGCGGGTGCGGCCGGCG
>NZ_JBFLUG010000446.1:0-890 GCF_041008525.1 Parafrankia sp. FMc2
CCCTTCCCCGCGATCACCTCGGCCATCTTCCGGCTCGCCTCGTCGATCATCTCGTCGCCGAGCATCACCGCACCCCGCAGACCACCCTCGTCCGAGGTGTGCCACGCATAGGCATCCAGGATCAGCTCCGCGTGGTCGTAGTCCTCCTGCCGAGGCGCGTAGATCTCGTTCGCCGCCTCGATCTGCCCCGGATGCAACACCCACTTACCGTCGTACCCCAACGCCGCGGACTTCTTCGCCACCCCCCGGAACGCCTCCACATCCCGAATCTGCAGGAACGGGCCATCAATCGCCTGCACACCCCGCGCCCGCGCCGCCTCCAGAATCTTGAACAGCACGTAGTGGAACGGATCCCCCGGATAGTCCGGGTTCAACGCACCCACCACCAGCGACGGCATGTTCATCGACGCCATGAAATCCGCCGGCCCAAAGATGATCGTCTCGATCCGCGGGCTCGCGAACGCGATCTCCTTCACGTTCGACAACCCCAACGCGTTCTCGATCTGAGCCTCGATACCAATCCGCCCCACCTCGAGACCCATCACCTCCTCGATCTGCGTCAACAACAGATCCAGCCACTGCACCTGCGCCGCCGTCTGCACCTTCGGCAACATCACACAATCCAGATTCGCGCCCGCACCCTCCACCACCGTCACGACATCCCGATACGTCCACTTCGTCGTCAGGTCATTGACCCGCACCACCCGCGTCTTACCCGCCCAGTCACCCTCGTTCAGAACCGACACCACGTTCCCACGCGCCGACTCCTTCGCCCCCGGCGCCACCGAGTCCTCAAGATCACAGAAGATCTGGTCAGCGGGAAGGCCCTGCGCCTTACCCAGCATCTTCGGATTGGAAGCCGGAACCGCCAGACACGACCGGCGAGCACG
>NZ_JBFLUG010000447.1:0-889 GCF_041008525.1 Parafrankia sp. FMc2
GCGGCGACGAGTGCGTCCCGCGCCTTCCCGGTGATCTTCGGGTTGACCAGGACCGTCCGGTACGAGCCGTCGGACAACGCGCGCAGCGGCGGCAGCCGCAGGCTGGCCTTGACCCGCCACAGCAACGCCGCGCCGGTGTCCGCGGCCGTGCACCAGTCCGTCCAGGAGGAGAAGCTGCGGTCCGCGAGCAGAAGCCAGCGTTCGGCCAGCCGCGGGTACAGGGTGCGGGCCAGGGCCTGCTCGCTGGCGGGCTTCGCGCCGCCGGCAGGGCCGAGCGCGGCCAGCACCGGCGCGTGCGAGGCGCACTCGGACACGGTGACCGCGCGGACCTTCGGCAGCGCCCCCGGCGCGCCGTCACGGCCCGCGGGCAGGCCGAACGCGGCGATGTTCTCCACCGAGGCCGGCACGTCCCACTCCAGCCCGTCGATACTCATCAGCCGCCACGGGCCGAGGAACGCCCCGACCGTGTCGAGGTCCGCGACCGGCCCGGCGACCTGCGAGAACAGTTCCGCCAGCGGCGCTGAACCGAGCCGCTGGCGGGCTTTCGTCAGCCCGCCCGAGGTCGGTTCCCACCGCGGCCCGACAACATCGAGATCGTCAAGGGTGGCGGCGAGCCGCCGCGCGACCGCCTCGTAGTCGTCGTCCGCGAACAACGCGAGCGCCATCACGAAGTAGACCGCGACCCGCGGCGGGATCGTCGTGTCGCTGCGCCGGGCACCTCTCCCGGTCGCCTCGATCGCCTCATCGACTGCATCCCGCGAGACGAACGACGTCAGGACCCCCAACGAGATCCAGTCCGTCAGCTGGCTACCCGCCACCGCCCCCGTGTCCGCCACAGCCCCCGATCATGCCGCCAACCAGGCAGAACCACCCGAACCGACACACCACA
>NZ_JBFLUG010000448.1:0-888 GCF_041008525.1 Parafrankia sp. FMc2
GGCGGTCTCAGACGGTCAGTGCATCAGCCCTGGTAGAAGGGTGATCTGTTGATCGGAGGGCTGGGTGCGGGGCGTGGAGTTGACCTTGGAGGATCGGGAGTCGATCTCCAGGGGGCTGGCGGCGGAGTTGTCGCACCGGGCGATCGGGGTGCTGCTGAACCGCAGTCAGTCGGTGATCAGCCGTGAAGTAACACGGAACGGCGGCAACGTGAACTACCGGGCCGCGGACGCTCAGCGGCGTGCGCAGGAGAACCGCCGGCGGCCGAAGGCGTTCAAGCTGGAGAAGGATCGGAGGTTGCACGACGCGGTCGCCGAGCGTCTGGCCGCTGACTATTCTCCGGAGCAGGTGGCGAACAGGCTGGTCAAGGAGTTCCCGGACGACCCGGAGATGCGCGTGTCGCACGAGACGATCTATCAGACGCTGTTCGTGCAGGCGCGGGGCGAGCTGCGGACGCAGCTGAAGCTGGCGCTGCGGTCCGGGCGGGTGGTTCGCCGGCCGCAGGGGTCGACGCGGCCGAAGCAGGCCAGGATCGCTGGCATGGTCAGCATCTCCGAGCGGCCCGCGGAGGTCGTTGACCGGGCGGTGCCTGGCCACTGGGAAGGGGACATGGTCGTGGGCAAGGCCGGGGCCAGCCAGATCCTGACCTTGGTCGAGCGTCAGACACGGTTCGTCATGCTCGCGCGTGTTCCCTACGATCGGTTCGCTGACCGGGTCGCGCTCATCCTTGCGTTGAAGGTGCGGGAGCTTCCCGAGGCTCTGTTCCGGTCGATTACCTGGGACCAGGGTACCGAGATGGCCGAGCATGCTCGGTTCACCGTCACGACTGGTATTCCTGTCTACTTCTGCGATCCGCATTCCCCGTGGCAGCGTGGGAGCAACGAGAACAC
>NZ_JBFLUG010000449.1:0-876 GCF_041008525.1 Parafrankia sp. FMc2
CGGGCGCGGGCACCTCGGCCGGTTCGGGGGGCGGACGACGCCACTGGGGCCGTAACCGACCCACGGCACGCTCCACCGCCTGGCACAGGTTGTGCCACAGGTGCCAGCGGTCAGCCACGTTCGTCGCGGTCGGCGCGCCGCGTGCGGCGCCCTCGGCGTAACAGGCCGCGCGGTCCCGGCAGACCACCTCCACACCAGGGTGCGCCTCCAGCCACGCCACCAGCGCGTCGGCGGACCGTTCGGCCAGCAGGTCGACCACCCGGTGAGCCTCCAGGTCGACCAGCACCGTGCCGTAGCTGTGCCCGCGGCGCCAGGAGAAATCGTCGACTCCGAGCACCCGCACCGCCCCGACGTCCGGGTCGGGCCGGGCACGGACCAGGCGCAGCAACGTCGCCCGGCTGACCGCCATCACCAGCCGCCCGGCGAGCCTGGACCCGGCCCGGCCGCCCAGCGCCGTCGCGACCGACTCCCATACCCGCCGCAGCAGCGGCGTGCACCGGCCGTAGCGGACGGTCAGCCCGGGGATCTGCTCGGCGAATGTCCGGCGCGCACAGCCGACGGTGGCGCAGCAGAACCGTCGCACCCGCAGGTGCAGCACCAGCTCCTGACCACCGACCGGGCTGTCCGCCAGCCGGCGCTCGTAACGGCTGTGCACCCGCGCCGACTCGACGCCACACCCCGGGCATGCCCCTGCGACGGCGCGGCCCCGCGCGAACACGCGTACCGAACGGCCAGAGCGTACGACCTGCTCTACGACCAGGCCGACGAAGTGAGGGAACAGGACATGGATCGGGTCAAGGACAGCCACTCGCCATGATCCACGACGCCTCGTGCGGCCCGCCCACCGGGCCGTCACGGAATTTGTGCCAGAGCCAC
>NZ_JBFLUG010000044.1:0-59430 GCF_041008525.1 Parafrankia sp. FMc2
CAAGGAGCAGAGGACGGCATACGGGTGCCTCTCTGGGCTCGTGGGCTCGGAGATGTGTATAAGCGCCGGCACCCCCCCTCCCGTCGCGCGGACATCGGGGCTGGAGAGCGTGAGCACCACCGGCCACCAGGAGCGCGTCGCCGCCCGCCCGCCAGCGGCCCCGCGGCAGCCTCCGCGCCGTTTCGGTGAGGAGTGGGCGGAGATCGCCCGGTCCCGCCCCGCCCCTCAGCCCGGCTCCGCGTCCCGGCCGAGCCACCATCGGCGCCGGCCGCTGTCGACCGTGTGCAAGGCGCTCCTGGTCTGCGTGATGCTCGTGGTGGGGGTCTCGGTGGGCCGCGCGCTGGCCCTGCCCGGCGATCAGGACATCCTGTCCCGGCTGGCGGGCTGGGCTCGCGACAACCACCTCTCGGTCGTGGTCGACACCGTCCAGGACCTGCGCTGACCGATCTGGATGGACCTGACCGGGCCTGCCCGGCCACGTCCCGCCTGACCGGGCTCGGCGGGGCGGCTACCGTCATCAGGATGTCCTCGTCCTCGCTGGCAGCCTGGCTGCGCGCGCTGCCGGACGACGCTCTGGCCCGGCTGTTCAGCCTCCGGCCGGACCTCGCCACCCCACCGCCGCCCGATTTCGACATCCTCGCGGCCCGGCTGGAGATCCGGGGGAGTGTCGCCCGAGCGCTGGAACGGCTGGACGCGTTCACCCTCGAGATCGTCCAGGCGCTCACCGTGCTGCCCAGCCCCGCGTCCTACCGTGAGCTGGCCGTGTTCTGCGGCGGTCTCGAGGTGCGCACCGCGGTCGACTCCCTGCGTGAGCGCGCCGTGATCTGGGGGCCTGACGAGGCGATCCGGCTGGTCGGTGTCGCCGTCGACCTGCTGGGGGACCGCCCGCTCGGCCTCGGCCGCCCGGCCCGGAAGTGCCTGGGGGTGTACCAGCTTTCCCAGCTCGCGCGGGTGGCCGCCGCCGTGGGGCTGCCCGCGGCCGTCTTCGCCGACACGTCGGTGGTCGCCGAGCAGAGCCGGCGCGAAGGCCTCATCGAGATGGTGTCCGCCGTGCTCGCCGAGCCCGCTCGGGCCGCCGCCCTGCTCGACGGGTGCTCGCCGCGGGCCCGGGAGGTCGCCGGACGTCTTGCGGGTGGTCCGGCGCTCGGCGCGACGAACGACGCCGAGCGGCTCCTCGATGTGGCAGCGGCGCGCAGCCCGGTCGAGGAGCTGCTCGCCCGCGGGCTGCTGGTCGGCATCGACGCCGCCACCGTGGAGCTGCCGCGGGAGGTGGGCCTGCTGCTGCGTGGAGATCGCCCGGCCGGCGAGCTGCATCCCGAGCCGCCGGAGGTCACCGGCCGTGAGGTGGGCGCGGGTGCTGCCGACCCGGCCGCCGCACTGGCCGCCGAAGCGCTGGTGCGGGCGGTGACCACGCTGCTGACGGCCTGGGGGTCCGTGCCGGTCACGCCGCTGCGCACGGGTGGACTCAGTGTGCGTGACCTGCGCGCCGGTGCCCGTCTGATGGATCTGCCGGAGCCGGCGGCGGCGCTGGTCATCGAGACGGCCGCCGCCGCCGGGCTGGTGGATGCCACCCCGGGCACCGAGGTGCAGTTCGTGCCCACCAACGCCTACGACCGCTGGTGCACCGAGTCGGTGGCCGAGCGCTGGGCCGTCCTCGCGGAGGGCTGGCTGCGCTCACCGTCGGCGTCCTGGCTGGTCGGGGGGCGGGACGAGCGGGGGCGCCAGCTCGCCGCGATGTCCTTCGACACCCGGCGCCCCGGCGTGCCGGAACTGCGAGCCGAGGTGCTGCGCGCGATCGCCGCCGCGCCGGACGGGGTCGCACCGACCGCCGACTCCGTTCGCGCGCGGCTCACCTGGCACACGCCCCGCCGCACCGGCGCGCTGCTCGACAGCGTGATCGACGGGACGATGGCAGAGGCGGAGCTGCTCGGCCTCACCGGTCGCGGCGTGCCGAGCACACCCGGGCGCCTGGTCGCCGACCGGGGCGCGGCCGGCGGTGGCGAGGGCCTGATCCGCCAGCTCGCGGACGCGATGGAACCGCTGCTGCCCGAACCCGTCGAGGAGCTGCTCATCCAGGCGGACCTGACCGCCGTCGCCCCCGGCCCGTTGGTGCCGCGGGTCGCCGGTGAGCTGGCCCGGATGGCCGACATCGAGTCGGCCGGAGCGGCCACCGTCTACCGGTTCACCGAGGCCTCGCTGCGGCGCGCGATGGACGCGGGCAGCGCGGCCGAGGACCTGCACGAACTTCTCCGCTCGCTGGCGCGCGGCGGCGTCCCGCAGACCCTGACGTACCTGATCGACGACACGGCCCGGCGGCACGGCCGCCTGCGGTCCGGGCCGGCCGCGTCCTACCTGCGCTGCGACGACCTGGCGCTGCTCACCGAGGTCGTCGCCTCCCGGCACACCCAGGCGCTGGCGATGCGCCGGGTGGCCCCGACGATCGCGATCTCCTCGTTGCCCGTCGCGGAGCTGCTGGAGGGGCTGCGCGCTGCCGGTTTCGCCCCCGTCGCCGAGGCCCCGGACGGGCGGATCGTGCTGCCCCGCCCCGAGGTGCACCGGACCCCCGCCCGACCGCGCATCCCCGCCGGCGCCGCCGGTCCCGGCGGTGCCGCGGGCGGCCGTGGGAACCCCGAGCAGCTGCTGGACGTCGTCCGACTGGTCCGGCGGGGTGACGACATCGCGCGCGCCGCCCGCGCGGCGCGGGAGTCCGCGGGCGAGGACCTCACGTCCGTCCGCTCCGCACCGCTCATCCTGGTCACCCTGCAGGGCGCGGTGCGCGACGGCCGGCGGGTCCTGCTCGGCTACGTCGACCAGCAGGGGACGCCCAGCGACCGGGTGGTGCGGCCGAGCCAGCTGGACGGCGGCTGGCTCACCGCCTGGGACGAGCGCAGCGCGGCCCCCCGCCGCTTCGCTCTGCACCGGATCACCCGGGTCGCGGAGATCCAGGGATCGTTCGAGTCGCCGCCGGTGCCCGAGGCCAGCGACTGGATCGTGCCCCCCACCGCGGACGAGCCCGCCTGAGCGGCGGGTCGAGCACCGGCCGCTGCCGGCTGTACCGTCGGATGCGTCGCGACGGAACCAGAACTGCGGAAGGCGGTGGCGGCTTGCCGGACGGCCCCCTGATCGTCCAGTCGGACAAGACCCTGCTGCTGGAGGTCGATCACCCGCTCGCCAGCCAGGCCCGTGCGGCGATCGCACCCTTCGCCGAGCTGGAGCGGTCCCCCGAGCACGTGCACACCTACCGGGTGACGCCGCTCGCACTGTGGAACGCGCGCGCCGCCGGTCACGACGCGGAGCAGGTCGTCGACGCTCTCGTCCGCTACTCGCGCTACGCCGTGCCCAACGCGCTGCTGGTCGACGTCGCCGACACCATGGACCGCTACGGCCGGCTGCGGCTGGAACAGGACCCGGTGCACGGCCTCGTGATGCGTGCGTTCGACCGCGCGGTCCTCACCGAGGTCACCCGGTCGAAGCGGGTCGCGCCGATGCTCGGCACGCGGCTCGACGACGACACGATCGCCGTCCACCCGTCCGAGCGGGGGCGACTCAAGCAGGCCCTGCTCAAGGTCGGCTGGCCCGCCGAGGATCTCGCCGGCTACGTCGACGGGGAGAAGCACCCGATCGAGCTGCGCCAGGACGGCTGGTCCATGCGCGACTACCAGAAGGGGGCGGTCGCCGGCTTCTGGGAGGGCGGCTCTGGTGTGGTCGTGCTGCCCAGCGGGGCGGGCAAGACCGTCGTCGGCGCCGCGGCGATGGCCCGGGCCGGCGCCACCACGCTGATCCTGGTCACCAACACCGTCGCGGGCCGCCAGTGGCGCACCGAGCTGCTGCGCCGGACGTCCCTCACCGAGGACGAGATCGGCGAGTACTCCGGCGAACGCAAGGAGATCCGCCCGGTCACGATCGCGACCTACCAGGTGATGACGGCACGCCGCAAGGGCGAGTACCTGCACCTGGAGCTGTTCAGCGCCCGCGACTGGGGTCTCATCGTCTACGACGAGGTGCACCTGCTGCCCGCGCCGGTGTTCCGGATGACGGCCGACATCCAGTCACGCCGGCGGCTCGGCCTCACCGCCACCCTCATCCGCGAGGACGGGCGGGAGGGCGACGTGTTCTCCCTGATCGGCCCAAAGCGCTACGACGCGCCGTGGCGGGAGATCGAGGCACAGGGCTGGATCGCGCCCGCGGAATGCACCGAGGTGCGAGTCACCCTCACCGACGACGAGCGGATGACCTACGCCGTCGCCGAACCCGAGGAGCGCTACCGGGTCTGCTCCACCGCACACAGCAAGAGCACCGTGGTGCGCCGGCTTGTCGAGCGGCACGCGGACGACCGGGTCCTGGTCATCGGCGCCTACCTGGACCAGCTCGACGAGCTCGGGCGGCTGCTCGACGCGCCGGTCATCCAGGGATCCACCCGGAACAAGGAGCGCGAGCGCCTGTTCGAGGCCTTCCGCACCGGGGAGATCACGACGCTGGTGGTCTCGAAGGTGGCCAACGTGTCGATCGACCTGCCCGAAGCCGGGGTGGCGATCCAGGTCAGCGGCACCTTCGGCTCGCGGCAGGAGGAGGCCCAGCGGCTCGGCCGGGTGCTTCGCCCGAAGACGGACGGCCGTTCCGCCCACTTCTACACCGTGGTCTCGCGGGACACCCTCGACCAGGAGTACGCGGCGCACCGCCAGCGTTTCCTCGCCGAGCAGGGCTACGCCTACACCATCGTCGACGCCGACGACCTGGCCTGACCGCCGGGCCGGTCAGTCCTCGGGCGGGTCGATGAGGGCGGCCGGTGTCACGGTCACCGGGAAGGGGCGGGTGACGGTCAGCTCCTCGTCGCCGCGCACCACGCCGGCCGGCACATAGCCGGAGCCGACCAGCTCGAACGCCTCGATGGTCGCGGCGTCCGGGTCCACCAGCCAGCAGACCGGGATCCGGAACTCGCGGTACAGGTCGAGCTTGAGCGTCCGGTCGTAGCGCCGGGTGCTGGTGTCGGCGACCTCGAGCACGGCGAACGGAGTCTCGGCGATCCGCCGCCGCTGCGGGTCGCCGACCGCGACCACGGCGACGTCCGGCACGACGAGGCAACGCGGGGACAACTCCACCTGCAGCCCGGTGAACACCTGCGCGCCGGACGTCGCCGCCTCGCTGAGCAGCCCCCGCAGCCGGTCTGTCACCCGGGCGCGCAGCGGGGTCGGCCACGGGCGGGCGACGCACAGCCCGTCGAGGATCTCGACGCGAGCGTTGCCCTGGGTGGTCGTGTGCAGATCATCGACGGTGACCGGCGGGGAGGGCAGCGTGAGGGTCGGGCGGTGGGCCCGGAGCGGAGCGGGAGCTTGTACCACGTTGTTCATCGTGCTCCTTGCATCGTCCACTGTCTAAGTCAGAGGCGTTGACCCGTCGGTCTTGTCAGCATTATTACTGCCTGGTAACTTCACGTGCGTCGATCAGGGGTTTCGTGGCTGTCCCGTGGTCGATACGTGGGTCGCGACGGCTCCGTCCCGCATCCCGGCGCGCCCCGTGAATGGTCACCCGCCGCCGTGGCACCTCCCACCCGGCGGTCGGGTGACCGACCAGAAACGCGAAAGGGGCGGCCCCGGCCGAAGCCGGGACCGCCCCTTGCTCGCGCAGAGCGGGAAAGCTGGACTCAGAAGTCCATCTCGCCGCCGCCACCCGGCATGGCCGGGGCCTTGTCCTTCTCCGGCTTGTCCGCGATGACGGCCTCGGTGGTGAGGAAGAGGCCGGCGATCGACGCGGCGTTCTGCAGCGCCGAGCGGGTGACCTTCGCCGGGTCGATGATCCCGGTGGCGACCATGTCGACGTACTCGCCGGTGGCCGCGTTCAGGCCGTGCCCGGTCGGAAGGTTGCGCACCTTCTCGACCACGACGCCGCCCTCGAGACCGCTGTTGAACGCGATCTGCTTGATCGGCGCCTCCAGCGCGAGACGGACGATGTTCGCACCGGTCGCCTCGTCGCCGGACAGGTCCAGCTTCTCGAAGGCGCTGGTGGCGGCCTGCAGCAGGGCGACGCCGCCACCGGCGACGATGCCCTCCTCGACGGCTGCCTTCGCGTTCGAGACGGCGTCCTCGATGCGGTGCTTCTTCTCCTTCAGCTCGACCTCGGTGGCCGCGCCGACCTTGATGACCGCGACGCCGCCGGCGAGCTTCGCCAGCCGCTCCTGCAGCTTCTCGCGGTCGTAGTCCGAGTCGGACTTCTCGATCTCGTTACGGATCTGGCTGACCCGGCCCGCGATCTGGTCCGCGTCGCCGGCACCCTCGACGATGGTGGTCTCGTCCTTGGTGATGACGACCTTGCGGGCGCGGCCCAGCAGGTCGATGGTGGTGCCCTCGAGCTTGAGGCCGACGTCCTCGGAGATGACCTGGCCGCCGGTCAGCACGGCGATGTCGGTGAGCATGGCCTTGCGGCGGTCACCGAAACCGGGGGCCTTCACCGCGGTGCTCTTGAAGGTGCCGCGGATCTTGTTCACGACCAGGGTCGCCAGGGCCTCGCCCTCGACGTCCTCGGAGATGATGGCCAGCGGCTTGCCGGCCTGCATGACCTTCTCCAGGATCGGGAGCAGGTCCTTGACCGCCGCGATCTTGCTGTTGGCGATGAGGATGTACGGGTCGTCGAGGACAGCTTCCATGCGGTCGGTGTCCGTGACGAAGTACGGCGAGATGTAGCCCTTGTCGAAGCGCATGCCCTCGGTGAGCTCAAGCTCCAGGCCGAAGGTGTTGCTCTCCTCGACGGTGATGACGCCTTCCTTGCCGACCTTGTCCATCGCCTCGGCGATCATGCTGCCGATGGCCGGGTCCCCGGCCGAGATGGAGGCGGTGGAGGCGATCTGCTCCTTGGTCTCCACGTCCTTGGCGACGCGGGAGAGCTCCTCGGAGACGCTCTCGACGGCGGCCTCGATGCCCTTCTTCAGGCCCATCGGGTTCGCGCCGGCGGCGACGTTGCGCAGGCCCTCGCGCACAAGCGCCTGGGCCAGGATCGTCGCGGTGGTGGTGCCGTCACCCGCGACGTCGTTGGTCTTCTTCGCTACTTCCTTGACGAGTTCCGCGCCGATCTTCTCGTACGGGTCCTCGAGCTCGATCTCCTTGGCGATGCTGACGCCGTCGTTGGTGATCGTGGGGACGCCCCACTTCTTCTCCAGGACAACGTTGCGACCCTTGGGGCCGAGCGTGACCTTGACAGCGTCGGCCAGCTGGTTCATGCCGCGCTCCAGGCCGCGCCGTGCCTCCTCGTCGAAGGCAATGATCTTCGGCATGGTGTCTGGGTCCTCCCAGGGGGATGGCAGTTCGATGGCCTGGCCACAACGACGCCCGCGACGGACGGCCCGACCTGGCTCCCCGCCTGAGCGGGAGGACGACCAGGAGGCCTCGTCGTTTCAGCCCTTGGCACTCCCATGTCGAGAGTGCCAGGTCCTGTTTAGCACTCGGCATGGGAGAGTGCAAGCTCGTGCCCCTGGGTCGGACGGTGTGGCGCACGGGAAATCCGGCTGAACGCCACCCATCCGCGGACTGGCGCCGCACGATCGGTGTTCGGTCCGGCGCCGCGGGCTCCGCGCTTCGGCTGCGGCCGGTTGGTTGCTCGGGCGCGGGTTCCGCGGAGCCGCCCACGGAAGTCCGTTGTTGTTCCGGTGGGTTTGCGGTGTCGAGAAACTGTCGGAGGCGAGTGTGATGGTGGCCGCGTCCGATGACCGACGACACCCCTGGCCCGGTGATCATCATGACAGGCGTACCTCACGTAGCGCCCGAGACCAGCCTGCCCGCCAGCGCGGAAACCGGCTTTCCCGCTGATCCGGACGGCGTACCGTTGGCCGACCTGGAGGCTGCGATCTGCGGCTGGGCCGGGCGCATCGCCTCCTCGACGTGCAACTGGCTGCTCCTCCTCGCCGCCTTCGACCGCCGGGGCGGCTGGTCGGGGATCGGGCTGCGGTCCTGCGCGCACCGGCTGTCCTGGCGCTGTGGTCTGAACGAGCGAACGGCCCGTGACCACATCGCAACCGCACACGCCCTCACCCGGCTTCCCGCGATCCGCGCCGCCTTCGCCGCGGGAACGGTGTCCTACTCGAAGGTCCGCGCGATCGCCAGGGTCGCCCGAGCCGACACCGAGGAAACCTGGCTCAACCACGCCCACCACTGCACCGCCGGCGCGCTGGAACGACTGGCCCGTGCCTACCGGCAGCGCACCGCTGACCCGGACGACCGTGCTCGTACCCGCTCCGCCCGGCGGGTGACCTGGCGCATCGATGACGACGGCATGGTTCACGTCGCCGCCGTCCTCGCACCGGAGGAGGGCGCCCAGCTGATCACCGCCATGGAGGCCGCCCGCCAGAGTCCTGTCGGCAGCGCGGCCGAACCCACCGCCGAACGTGACGCCGAGGCCCTGGCCGCACTCGCCGAAGCCTTCCTGCACCACGCCGCGCCGGGCCTGGTCGAGCCCACCCACACGCTCACCGTGCACGTGAAGGCCAGCGACCTGCTGACACAGCCCACCGGCCGGGAGGACCCCACCGAGGCGACGGGATGGGTGGACAACCGTCCGCAGATCACCCTTCCTCGCGCCGTGCTGCAACGCCTCGGGTGCGACGGCATGATCCGCACCCTGCTCACCGACCAGAAAGGCAACCCGCTGCGCCTCGGCCGTCGCCGCAGACTGCCCACCCGCCGGCTACGCGCGGCCGTCCAGGCCCGCGACCACGGCACCTGCCAGTACCCCGGCTGCACCCACACACGCTGGCTGCACATCCACCACCTCACCCCGTGGGCCGAAGGTGGCCGCACCGACCTGCACGGCCTCACCCTCGTCTGCAGCGCACATCACCGCTACATCCATGACGAAGGTGTCACGCTTCGGCGGAACTCCCACGGAACGATCACAGCGGATCTTCCTGATCGGCGCACCCTGGTCCCCGCGCCATCCATCGACTCCGGGCGGCATCCCGCGACCGCCCTTGCGCGCGGGACAGAGCACATCTCGCCGGGCGCGATCGTCACCCGCGAGGGGGGTCCGCTGAACCTCGACGAATCGCTCTACGTCCTTCTCCAGCCCCGGACGTGCGGGGCTGGCTGCTAGTCACCCAGCCCCGCGGCTTCGAAGGCGGCAAGGGAAGGGGGAATCGTCGCGGTCGGGCCGCCGGTGGGCACGAGGGGGTCGAGGGTCTTGAGACCGTCGCCGGTGTTGTAGATGACGGTCTCGACATCAGGGTCGAGGCGCCCCTCGTCCAACAGGCGGCGCAGGCAGGCGACAGTGACGCCACCCGCGGTCTCGCCGAAGATTCCCTCGGTGCGGGCCAGCAGGCGGATGCCGTCGACGATCTGCTCGTCGGTGACGTCGGTAATGGCCCCGCCGGTGCGGCGGGCCACATCGAGGGCGTACGGGCCGTCTGCCGGGTTGCCGATCGACAGCGACTTGGCGATCGTCGAGGGCTTCACCGGAGCGACCGTGTCGACACCCCGCGCGAACGCGGACGCCACCGGGTTGCAGCCGGCGGCCTGGGCGCCGAAAACCTTGTACGGGGTGGGCTCGACGAGGCCGAGCCGGCCGAGCTCCCCGAAGGCCTTGTCGACCTTGGTGAGCAGCGAACCGGAGGCGATCGGGATCACGACCTGGCCGGGGAGCCGCCAGCCGAGCTGCTCGGCCACCTCGTAGCCGAGGGTCTTCGAACCCTCCGCGTAGAACGGCCGGACGTTGACGTTCACGAAGGCCCACTCGTACTCGCCGGCGAGCTCGCTGCACAGGCGGTTCACGTCGTCGTAGTTGCCCTTGATGGCGACCAGGGCGCCGCCGTAGACGGCGGTCGACACGGTCTTGCCGGCCTCCAGGTCGTGCGGGACGAGCACGACGGACCGCAGCCCGGCGGACGCCGCGTGCGCGGCGACGGACTGGGCGAGGTTGCCGGTCGAGGCACAGGCGACGGTGGTGAACCCCAGCTCGCGGGCGGCGGTCAGCGCCACCGAGACGACTCGGTCCTTGAACGAGTGGGTCGGGTTCGCGCTGTCGTCCTTCACCCACAGGGTGCGCATCCCCAGCGCGGCGGCGAGGCGCGGCGCGGGGCGCAGCGGCGTCCAGCCGGCGTCGAGGGAGACCCGCCGCTCCGCGACGTGCCCGGCGGGCAGCAGGCCCACGTAACGCCACAGGTTGCGCGGCCCGGCCTCGATCGACTCCCGGGTGACCGTACGCAGCCGGTCCTCGTCGTAGGCGATCTCGAGGGGGGCGAAACACTCGATGCAGACATGGGTGGGGGACAGCGGGTAGGTGGCTCCGCAGTGCCGACAGGAGAGCGAAACGGCAGGATTTGCGGCTTCCGCGCTCGGGAGAGAGGCGCGCTCGGGCGCGAGAGTCATGCGGGAACTCCTCATCTTTCCCGGGCGCCGGCGTGCGCCCCGGGTCGGAATTAGCACCTGCCGCGCAGGGATGCGTCGGTGGTTGCCGGGGCTTCGCTGGGCCGTTCCCTCTGCCCCTCTGGATGAGCCAGATGAAGTTGTCTGTCCGTACTGTAGTCCGCGTGTGGGCGGACGTGCACCGTAGTTTCTCCGGTCGGATCGCTGTCACGTACCTGTCTGTCGCATGCTGTTGCCTATAGGCCTGTGACCCGTCCGACCACCGCAGGGAGACCGTAGCGTGACAGTACGTGTCGTCTACACCGATCTTGACGGAACGATGGTCGGTCCGCGCGGCTGCTTCTTCCGAGCGGAAGGGGGCCCGACGACCCTCGAGCCGGCCCGCGCGCTCGTGGAGCTGCTTGACGCGGGCATCGCGCTCGTCCTGGTCTCGGGCCGGACCAGGCCGCAGCTGGTGGAGGCCGCCGGCATCTTCGGTGCGGACGGGTTCATCGGTGAGATGGGCGCGATCATCGGCTGGAACGGCGAACGCCTGATCGAGAGCGAGATCCTGCGCGGCGCGATGCCGGAGTCGTACGAGCAGGTGCCCGAGAGCCTGCTCGACGAGCTGATCGGGCTGCATCCGGGCCGGCTGGAGCTGCACACACCGTGGCACGCCGGCCGCGAGATCGACGTCATGCTCCGTGGCCGGATCGATGTCGCCGAGGTCGACGCCTGGCTCGCTGAGACGGGCTTCGGGTGGCTGAGCATGCGTGACAACGGTCTCATCTCGCCAGCCAACATGCCTGATCTCGGCGTGGTCCCGCACGTGTACCACCTGGTGCCGGACGGGGTCAGCAAGGGCGAGGCCGTGGCCTACGACCTCAAGCGGCGCGGGCTCGACCCGAACGAGGCGATCGCCATCGGCGACTCGGCCAGCGACCTGGAGATGGCCCGCTCGGTGGGCCGGATGCACCTGGTGGCCAACGCGATCCGCCATCCGGAGATCGCGGCGCTGCTCACCGCGCACACCAACGCGGTCGTGGAAGCCGGCTCGGTCGGACTCGGCTGGGCGAGCGCCGTGCGCGCCGCCATCGCCGCTCCCTGACCGGATGACGCCACAGCACGGCACTCGATGGCCTACGCTCCGCTGTGTGCGTCACATGCCGGGCATCGGGGAGCTCGCGGCGCCGGGGGGTGAGCGTTCGCCCCAGGCGGAACTGCTGGTCGCGTCGAACCGGGGCCCGGTGTCCTTCGCCATCGGGGACGACGGCGAGCTGCTTGCGCGGCGCGGCGGCGGTGGGCTGGTCAGCGGCCTCGCCCAGGTCGTGCAGGACACCCCGGACGGCGACGGCGAGCTGCTGTGGGTCTGCACGGCGCTCAGCGAGGCCGACCGGAGGGCCGCCCGCTCGGCGCCGGGCGGGCGCCTCGACCAGGTCGGTTTCGACACCGGCGGTGCCTCGGTGAAGATGCTCGACCTGGACCGGGTGCTGTTCGACCGTGCCTACAACGCGGTCGCGAACCGCACACTCTGGTTCGTCCTGCACCTGCTGCACTCGCCGTCGGTGGAACCGAGTTTCGGCGCGTCGTTCCGGCGGGACTGGGCCGCCTACGAGCACTACAACAGCGCCTTCGCCGAGGCGCTCGCGGAGCAGGCCGCTCCGGGGGCGTGCGTGCTCGTGCAGGACTACCACCTGACACTGGTGCCGGCCCTGCTGCGCCAGATCCGGCCGGATCTGCGCATCGCGCACTTCAGCCACACCCCGTGGTCGCCGCCGGAGTACTTCCGGATGCTGCCGGACAGCGTCGCCGCCGCCATCCTGCAGGGCATGCTCGGCGCCGACCGTCTCGGCTTCCTCGCCCCCGCCTGGGCGGCGGCGTTCCGGGACTGCTGTGCGGAGATCCTCGGCGCCCAGATCGAGGGTGACACCGTCTCGGCCGGCGGCCGTTCGGTGCGGACGAGTCTGTACCCACTCGGCGTGGACGCCCCCGAGCTGCGGGACCGCGCCTCCCACCCGGACGTCCGCGCCCGCGCGGCCGAGCTGCGGGAACTGGCGGGGGACTGCCGCCTGGTGGTCCGGGTCGATCGCACCGAGCTGTCGAAGAACATCGTCCGCGGGCTGGACGCCTACCGCGAGTTCCTGCGCGCGCACCCCGAGTGGCACGGGCGGGTCATGCACCTCGTGTGCGCCTACCCGTCCCGGCACGACCTGCCGGAGTACCGCGAGTACACGGCGGCCGTGCAGCGGCTCGCCGCCGAGATCGAGGACGAGTTCGGCACGGACACCTGGCTTCCGGTCCACCTGGAGATCAGCGACGACTTCCCGCGGTCACTGGCCGCCATGACCCTGGCCGACGTGCTGGTGGTGAACCCGATCCGGGACGGGATGAACCTGGTCGCCAAGGAGGGGATGGTCGTCTCGGCCGAGGGTGCCGTGCTCGTCCTCTCCCGGGAGGCAGGTGCCTGCTCGGAGATGGCCGCCGACGCCCTCGTGGTGAACCCGTACGACGTCACCGCCACCGCGGACGCGATGTACGCGGGGCTGACGATGCCCCCGGCCGAGCGGCGCGCCCGGGCCGGGCGGCTCGCCACCGTCGCCGGTGCGCTGCCGCCCAGCGCCTGGTTCGGCGCACAGCTCGCGGAGATCCGCTCGGGTCCCTAGATCAGGCTCCGATGCGGTCGGCCAGGACCTCGAGCAGCGTGACCATGCCGGCGGGCCCGCCGACCACCAGGTCGGCGCGGGAACGCAGCACATCCGGCACCTCGGGGCTGTCACTGCACACGGTGATCCCGCCGATGCCGCCGGCCCGCAGCTCGTCGACGGCCTCGAAGGCCGGGAGGTCGCCGAGGTCGTCGCCGGCCACCAGCACCGAGCGGGCGTGGCGCTGCGCGACCAGTGCGCGCAGCGCCCCGCCCTTGTCATGCCCCGGTGGGCGCAGCTCCAGGACCCGCTTGCCGGGTGCCGCCTCCAGCCCGTGTTCCTGCGCGAGCCGGCTGAGGGCGGGGGTGAGTGCGGCAAGTGCCGCGTCCGGGTCGGCGGTGCGCCGCACGTGCACGACCAGGGCGTGCCGTTTGTCCTCGACGGACGTCCCGGCGGGGGCGTCGAGCAGGGCCTGGGCCAGTGCGCCGCGCAGGGCGGTGACCCCGGGCAGTGGCTCGGGGCTGACGGTCTGCCCGGTCTGGGCGTCCCACCGTTGCAGGCCGTACTGGCCCAGGACGAGCAGCCGGTCCAGGTCGGTGAACCGCTTGGCCTCGGTGAGTTCGAGGACGGCCTCCACCGGCCGGCCGGTGATGATCGCCAGGGTGCCGACCCGGCGGGCGATCCGGCGCAGCGCCGCCATGGCACCGGGCGCGGGGACAGCGTCACCGGGCCGGGAGACGATCGGCGCGAGGGTGCCGTCGTAGTCGAGGGCGACCAGAGCCTTCTCCGGGGCCGTGAGGAGCGCGGCCAGGCCCGCGCCGCCGGCAGGGGTGCGCGGGGTCGGAGTGGGCTCGACGGTGGCGGGAGAGCCGGCGCGGGCGGGTGGCGAGGGTTCGGTCACGGTCCCTTCCCCGGTCACGTGAGGGGTGAGTGGCTGGTGGGCTGCCGTCAGGGCTGGTCGCCGGCCGGGAAGTCCCGGGTGATGACCAGGATGAGCGTGTCCGTCTCGATGATCCTCGTTTCCTCGCGGGGAACCATGCGCTCGACCCCGGGAACGGTCTCCAGCAGGGTGCGGGCGGCGTCGGCGTCCTCGGGATCGTAGAAGACGGTCGACACGGGAACGTTGTACCTGGACAGGTAGTTTCCGACCCGTTCGACCCGGAAGCCGGCCGCCTCCACCCGGTCGGCGGCGTCGTCCGCGAGGCCCGCCACCCGGGAGTTGTTCAGCACGACGACGGGGGCGAAGACCCGCGGAGCCGCCGGCGGAGGGGCAGCGGTCGGCGGTTCCGCCGGAGCGGACTGCGGCATGGGCGTCGGCGGCGGCGTCGGGACGGCGGTCGGCGTCGGGGACCGCGTCGGGCTCCCCGACGGGGTCTGCGGCGGCGTCGACGGCCGTGACGGGGTGCCCACGGCGGGCGCGGCCGAGGCGGCTTCGTCCGGGTCGGAGTCGGGTGGGCCGTTGAACAGGTTCACCAGCAGGATGCCGGCCAGTACGGCCAGCACGGCTACGGCGGTGGCAGCCGCCATGCGCAGGCGGTCACCTTCGCGGTGCCGGAAGGTGTCGTGGGAGCCACTGGGCACGGGGCTCTCCTCAGGCGTCGTCGGGACCGTCGTGGCCGGGTTCGTCGGCGCCGTCCAGGGGGCCTGAGCGGGCGCGCCGGCGTTCGTCACGCAGCCGCTGCAGCCGGCGGACGAGCATCGGGTCCGTGGCCAGCGCAGCTGGTGAGTCGATCAGAACGTGCAGGAGCTGGTAGTAACGGGTCGACGACAGGCCGAACTCGGCGCGGATGGCGGCGTCCTTGGCTCCCGGGTGCTGCCAGCGCAGCTTCTCGAAGGCCAGCACCCGGGCGTCCCGCTCGCTCAGGCCCTCCGCGTCCACGCGCCCACTATTTCACCCCGTGGGTCCGACATCCCCGTTCGTCCCGCGGACACACCCGGCGCGTCGGTCACGTACACCCGAAAGTCCGTACACCCGAAAGTCCGTGGGCCCCATACCGTTGACGGGTGCAGCCGCCTGATGACGTCTCCGGCCGGCGGTTCGCCCGCACGCCCGAGAACTTCGCCTGCCTCGTCTGCGGACGCGCGGTCCGCGGCAACGGCTACACCAACCACTGTCCGTCCTGTCTGTGGTCACGCCATGTGGACGTCCACCCGGGCGACCGCGCGGCGGCCTGCCAGGGGCTGATGCGGCCGGTGGCGGTGGAGCTGCGGGCCCGGGAGACCGTTCTGACCCACCACTGCGAGAGCTGCGGCCATCAGCGGCGCAACCGGACGTCACCGGCCGACGACGAGGACGCCCTGTTCGCGCTGGCCGCCCGGGTGGCGGGGGAGTTCAGGGATAGAGGCCCCGGGTCCGATGCGCCTCGGCGACGCGGGCGACGCCGATGATGTGCGCGGCGGTACGCAGGCTGACCCGCCGCTCCCGGGCCAGCGCCGAGACCTCCCGGTACGCGCGCTGCATCAGCTCGCGCAGCCGGTCGTTCACCTGGTCCTCGGACCAGAAGTAGGCCTGGATGTCCTGTACCCACTCGAAGTAGGAGACCGCGACCCCGCCGCCGTTGGCGAGGATGTCCGGCACGATCACGGTGCCGTTGCCGGCCAGGACCTTGTCCGCCTCCGCCGTCACCGGGCCGTTCGCGCCCTCGACGATCAGCGGTGCCTGCACCCGGTCCGCGTTCCCGGAGTTGATCACACCCTCCATGGCGGCGGGGACCAGCATGTCCACGTCCAGTTCGAGCAGCTCGGTGTTGGTGATCGTGTCGGTGCCCGGGTAGCCGACGACCGTGTCGCCCCCGCGGGCGACGTGGCGGATCAGCGCGGTCGGGTTCAGCCCGGCCCGGTTGTGGACACCCCCCTTGACGTCGGACACCGCGACAAGCTGGCAGCCGGCGTCGTGCAGGTACTGGGCGGCGAGCGCGCCGACCTTGCCGAACCCCTGGACGGCGACCGTTGTCTCCCGCGGGTCCTTGTTCAGTTCGCGGAGCGCGGCGAAGGCGGCGAGCTGGACGCCCCGGCTGGTCGCACCGGCCCGGCCCGCGGAGCCGCCGATCGACAGTGGCTTGCCGGTGACCACGCCAGGCGCGGTGTGACCGGTGTGCGTGGAGTAGGTGTCCATGATCCAGGCCATGGTCTGCTCGTCGGTGCCGACGTCCGGCGCGGGGATGTCCTTGTCCGGGCCGATCAGCGGCACCAGCTCGGCGGCGTAGCGGCGGGTCATCCGCTCCCGCTCCTGCCGGGAGAGCAGGCCGGGCTCGACCGCGATGCCGCCCTTGGCTCCGCCGTAGGGAATCCCCATCAGCGCGCACTTCCAGGTCATCCACATGGCGAGGGCCTTGACCTCGTCCAGGTCGCAGGCCGGGTGGTAGCGCAGGCCGCCCTTGGCCGGCCCGCGGGCGAGGTTGTGCTGGACCCGGTAGCCGGACAGCACAAGGAGCTGGCCGTCGTCGCGCAGCAGGGGGACGGAGACGGTGATCGATCTGCGCGGGGTCCGCAGCAGATCGTGCATGCCGTCGTCCAGGCCCAGGTGCTGGGCGGCATCGGCGAGCTGCACGCACGCCGTGTCCCAGGCGGAACCGGTCCCGAGGATCACAGAACACCTCCGCGGCGCGTGGGCCACCCGGCACGCGCGGAACGCGCCGTCGGGCTCCGCGCTCACGGCGCCGGTCACGCCGTGGAGTGGCTCGTGGCTGTCGGGAAGCTAAAGGGAGTGGTGACGCTAGGTGGCGAAGCGTACTCGCATAGCTATGACTTTCCCATGCCGGTGCCACGGTCGTCGCCATGGCCGGTACTTTCCGAGGGATGCGCCGAGCACGGGACGGTTACGGGGACAGGCCGCTGCTTGCCGGGTGGATCCTGAGTCGCGCCCTGCTGCTCCTCCTCGCGGTGCACGGCCAGGTGTTCGGGGCGCAGCAGAGCGTGCGCGGCGACCTGGATCTCTACCGGGCCTGGGGCCGCATCCTTGTCCATGACGGGGCCGTCCCCGGCGACGAGAAGTGGCAGTACCCGCCGGGTGCCGCGGTCCTGCTCGCGCTCCCCGGAGCGCCGCGCGAGTGGCTCGGTGTCCCCTACGAGGTCTCGTTCCTCCTGCTGATCCTCGCGGTCGACGCGGCCGTGACCTGGGCACTCGCCCGCCGCTCCCACCGCGCGGCGCGCTACTGGCTGCTCACCACGCTGGCCCTCGGGCCGGTCACGGTGGCCCGCTTCGATCTGGTGCCGGCCGCTGCCGCCCTCGCGGCCGTGCTGGCGCTCGACGCCCGCCCCGGCCGTTTCGGCGGCTGGGTGGCGCTGGGCGCGGCCGTCAAGGTGTGGCCCGGTCTGTTGCTCGTCGCGCTCGGCCGGGGTGGGCTGGCGGGCCGGAACGGCAATGTCCTGGCACGGGGCGGGCGGATCGCGGCCGGGGCGGCCGTGGTGGTGGCGGGCCTGGGCGTGACCCTCGCGCTCGCCGGGTGGTGGCGGGGCGCCCTCGGGTTTCTCGACGCCCAGAGCGCACGGGGCCTGCAGATCGAGGCGGTGCCGGCCACACCGTTCGTGGTGGCCCGGATGTTCGGGGCCGGGGAGGCGCCGGCGTACTCCCACGGGTCGCTGCAGTTCGGCGGAACCGCCGCCCGTGCTGTCGCGACCGCCTGCTCGGTGGTCGAGATGATCCTTGTCCTGGCCGCGGTGCTGTTCTGGTGGGCGCGGCGGCCCGGACCGGACGCCGGGCAGCCCGCCGCCGCTGACACCGCCGGCCGGGGCCTGGCGCTGGTAATGATCATTTCTGTCACCTCCCGCGTACTCAGCCCGCAGTACCTGATCTGGATGCTCGTCCTGGTCGCGGCCCGCATCGCCCTCACCCCTGACGGTTCCGCGGAACCGACCCGGCGGGTCCGGGCGGTCCGGCCGGTCCGCCTGGACGGACGCGGCCCGTCGATGGACCCGGCGGTGCTGCTCGCCGTCGCCGCCGTGCTGACGCAGGTCGTCTATCCCTGGCGGTACAACGACGTGGTTCAGGGCCGGGTCGTCGGCAGCCTGCTGCTGCTTGCGCGCAACGTCCTGCTGGTCATCGTCGCCTGGTACGCGCTCCGGACCAGCGTGGCCAGCCCGCCGCTGCCAGCGCCATCCCGCCCAGCAGTACCGCGACCACGACGACCGGCAGCGGCCCGGCTCGCCCGAGCAGCCGCCAGGTGGCGGCGAGCGGGGACAGCGTGGCGGCGCACAGCCACACCGACGTGACGACGACCAGCCAGACCACGGGTCCGGTGCGGTGCGGCGGCGGCTCCGCCCGGTCGAACTCGAGCGCGACAAGCACGGCCAGGAACGGCACGCTCAGTGCGAGATACCACGGATAGACCACCGGGGATCCCAGCACGACGGCCATGCCTCCGTATCCCAGGACGGCCAGGCCGTCGCGCGGACGGGGGCGCGGCCAGGTCCGCAGCGCGAGCCAGACGACGATCAGGCCGGCCAGAGCCAGCGTCAGGGCGCGGGTCGCGTCGAGCACCGTGCCGTCGGCGACGTCCAGCCCGACCAGTCCCGCCAGCGCGGCCAGCCCGGTCGCGAGCATCGACGCCGGGGCAACGCCGGTCTCCAGCGTGCCGGAGGTGGCGAGGGCGCTGATCCAGGTCGGTCCGAATCCGCCCGCGGCCATGGCGGCCAGCAGTGCCGCGGAACCGGCGATCAGGTCGGTGCCGAGAGCCGCCGCTGCCGCGCGGAGGTGCCGGACGCGCTGGGCGTCCCGCAGGTGGACGAGGAGCAACCAGCCGGCGCCGAGAAAGGCGGTGGCCTTGACGCTGCCGGCCAGGCACGCGAGGACCATGGCCAGTGCCGCCAGGCCGAGTGCCCGGCCGGTGTCCGTCGTGGCCCGCCTCGCCTGATCGGCCACCAGCGCCCCGGCGAGCAGGGCGGCGGCGAGGGCGTCCAGGTGGGAGCCCCCGATCAGATGGATGATCACGAACGGGTTGGCGGCGAGGAGTACGAGCACCACCGCGAGGCGGCTGCCCGAGCCGGGTGCCGGGCACTGGGCGCGCAGCAGGCGCAGCGCGAGCAGGACGAGAGCGACGGTCGACAGCACCGCGACGACACGCAGCACCACGATCGCCCCGGCCGGGCCGGTGCCGAAGAGGTCGCCGAGGGCGGCGGCCAGCCGCTCGGCGCCGACGCCCAGCCCGCCGTAGGGGGCGTGGGTCTCACGCCAGCGCGGATCAACGGCGGCGACGAAGATCTCCCCGGTCGGGCCGCGGGCGAGCAGGTCGCTGACGCCGTGGGTGGCCGGATCCAGTCCGTGTCGGGCGAGTTCGCCCTGCGCGGCGTAGGCATAGACGTCCCGGCTGAACAGCGGCGGTCCCAGCGCGAACGGGGTTGCCCACGCGAGGGCGGCGATGACGGCCGCGCGCGGGGGGAGCGTGTGGCGGAGCGCCCGGGCCAGGAGAAGCAGCCAGCTCAGGCACAGAAGGATCACAGCCACGGCCGCTGTGGCCGCAAGCACGCCCCTGTCGGTGTCCGAAGGCGGCGTGGATGGGAGAATTCCCCACCAGGATGACGGGTCGCTCGCCTGGGGGTCCCGGGGGCCGAGCCGAGCCTCGCCGATCATGGCGGCGCTTGCGGCGATCGTGCCGGTTGCGATCAGCCATGACGTCCCACGCCCAGGCGGCGTGTCCGTGCCGGTCCGCGCACCCGCGGCGCCCGCGGTGAAGATGTCGACTGTCGTGGCGCCGGACGGGCCGGCCGCGGAGGGCGGGGAGGTGACGGGTGGGTCTGCTCGCGACGCCTGATCCGCCGCTCGGAACCACCGTCGGCGAGAACGGCCGTCGCCGAGACTCACTCCCGCAGACCTCCTGCCTCGCCGTTGGTCCTCGGCGCCGCAGTCGGGTGGCCGAGGGCGCCGCCGCCCTGGGAACCGCGGTCGTGCGCCGGCCCTGGCTGCTCACCGCGGTGCTGTGCCTGATCTCGGTGTGCCTCGGCGTCACCGGCCCGGACACTCCTGCCCAGGAGTATCGGGTCTGGCTCTTCGAGCATGGCGGCGCGGTCCTGTGGGACGACGGTTGGTACGGCGGCCACACCATACCCGGCTACAGTGTGCTCTTTCCCCCGCTGGGCGCCCTGCTCGGCGTCCAGACCGTCGGCGCGCTCGCCTGCATCGCGTCGACGGTCGTCGTGACCCGGCTGCTGCGCGGGCCCGGTGCCCGGCGCGGTCACGATCTGGCGCTCGTCTGGTTCGCGGTCGCGACGGTGGCGAACCTCGTCGTCGGCCGCATGCCGTTCGCGCTCGGGATGGCGTTCGGCGCGCTGGCGCTGCTGGGCGCGCGTGAGCGGCGGGTGCGGCTGGTGTGGGTGGGGGCGGTGCTGTCATCCCTCGCGTCGCCGCTTGCCGCCGGATTCGTCCTCATGGTGGGGCTCGCGCTGCTCGGGACGCTGCCGCGGCGGGTGCTGGTCGGGTTCCTCGGAGCCAGCGCGGGGATCGCGGTGGCGCTCGCCTTCCCGGAGGAGGGCTATCAGCCCTTCCCGGCGGTCACCTTCCTCTCCCTGCTGACGCTGATCGGGGTGGGGCTCGTCCTGGTTCCCCGGGAGCAGCGGGCGGTCCGCAACGGCCTGCTGCTGTGGGCGGCGTCGGCGATCGTCTTCTTCTTCGTCCCGACACAGGTCGGAGGCAACATCACCCGCCCGGCGACGATGCTCGCCGGGCCGGCGGCGGCGGTCTTCCTGGCCAGCCGGCCGCGCGCGCTCGCGCTCGCCTCGATCCCCCTGATCGCCTGGCAGATCGGTCCCGTCCACGGGGCGCTGGTGACCCACGGCGACCCGTCCGCCTCGCCCGACTACTACACGGAGCTTCTCGACTACCTGGACAACGACAGTCCGGTCCCGGGGGGGCGGGTCGAGATCCCGTTCACCCGGTCGCACTGGGAGGCCCGCTACGTCCCGCCGCGGGTTCCCATGACCCGTGGCTGGCTGCGCCAGCTCGACAGCAAGTACAACGCCCTGTTCTACGACGGGACGCTGTCGGCGGCGACCTACCACGAATGGCTGCTCGCCCGCGGCGTCACGTATGTCGCCCTGCCGAACGTCGAGCTCGACCCGGCCGGTGTCGCGGAGGCCGAGCTGCTGCGGTCCGGGCTGCCCTACCTGGAGCTCGCCTGGCGCAACGCCGACTGGATGGTGTGGCTGGTCCGGGATTCTTCCGGCCTCGTCCACGGGCCGGCGACCCTCACCGAGCTGGACGTCAGCTCGGTCGCGGTGTCGTTCGCGAACCCCGGCGTCGCCACCGTCCTGGTGCACTACACGCCGTACTGGCAGATCACCGAAGGTGATGCCTGCGTGTTCCGGGCAGCGGGTGGGTGGACGGGCATCCTCACCCAGTCCAGTGGCGCGGTACGGCTGTCGGCTCGCCTCTCGGTGGACGGCCTGACCCGCGCCAGCGCCCTCGACTGCCCCGCCGACCAGCGCCTGCACTGATGGCTCAGGCGACGGGGTCCGGCGGCCGCGGGGTCATCCGCACGATGCCCAGCCCGGCGGCGGCCAGGACGGCGGGCATGTTGAGCACGACCGCCTCACTGCGCAACCGGTCGTCACGGGAGAGGTTCTCCCAGTCGACGAGCGAGGGGTGGCGCGGGTCCGAGCCCTCCAGCTCCAGCGGCCCGTACCGCACTCCGCGGCTCTCCCGCTCCCGCCACCAGCGCAGATGCTCCTCCCGCGCCAGCTGGTCCACCTCGTCCGCGGTGAAGGAGAACTCCGGATCGTGCTCGCCGAGCGGCACCAGCATCCAGTTCCGCCGCCGCAGGACGTCGCTGTAGCCGATCGCCTGCGCCCGGTTCGACGCCTGGAGGTCGTGGTCCAGCTCCTCCCACGGGCGCAGGCTGCGCCGGCTGCCCATCGCCGCGCCGCCGGCCCGCTCCTTCGCCAGGTACTTCTCGTGGATGATCTGGGCGAACCGCTCGATGAGGTCGTTCGCGCCGGGGTCGAGCGGCAGTGCCTGATCGTTCACAGCGAAGAAACGGAGCCCGCCCTGGACGCTGTCCAGCAGCCCGCTGTCATCCAGCGGCAGCGGGTTCTCGTCGACGGGCGGGTTGCGGGAACCGAAGACGTCCTCGAAGCTGCGCTGGCGGCCGGTGCGCACGACGATCCTGGTCCGGCGCTCGCCAAGGCCGGTGGCGCCGACCGCGCGCAGCACCTCCAGGCCGCGCAGCAGGGCCTCCTCCTCGTCGCGGTGACACACGTAGACGAACTCCGGCGGCTCGCCCGGGCCGTCCTGGGCAAGGATCAGCCCGGTGGGCAGCTCCCCGGACGCACTGTCGTGGGCCAGCAGCTCGACCCGTGCCAGCGCCGGCTCGCGGGAGCGCATCGCGGCGGCGTGCCCGGAGGCGTCCCGCCCCGACACCACGATGCGCAGCAGGGGGTCGCCGGGGGCGCTGGAATCCCGCCAGCGCCGGGCGAGCTCCATCACGAGCGCCAGGCCCAGGCCGGACATCCCCAGCACGACCAGGTGCGGTGGCCGTGCGGGCAGATCAGGCGCCCGGTTGGGCCGGGCCCAGGCCGGTGCATTGCTGTTGAGCAGGGAATGCGCGCCGAGCACCTCGATCGCGAAGAAGTCGAGCCGGAAGCCGGGGTCGTTCTCCAGCCCGATCCGGCGGGCCCGCAGGTGCGGCAGCAGTGACAGGTCGCCGACCTGTGCCAGGCAGCGCAGGGGGTTGTCCACCCGGGCGTCCGCGGTGCGGCGGTACCGGGTACGCCCGGCCCGCACCACCCCCCGGGCGGTGAGGGTCACCGCCAGGTTGGACGCCGTGTCGCCCAGACAGCTGTAGACGACGTCGGCGCGCGCGATCCCGGCGCCCTGCAGAACGATCCGCTCCACCGGGTCACCGTTGATCCGCAGCAGATTGGGGGGCCGCTCGGCGTCCGGGTACTCCTGCCCGGCGTCCTGGGCGACCAGCACCACGCGGTTGCTGCCGACCAGCTTGTCGACCAGTGCGGACGCGGTCGGCCCACTGCCGCAGACGACGACGTGCCGGCGTGCGTGCCGGGCCCGGAACCGCTCGAACCGGTGGGCGAACAGGGTGCTCACAGCGTCGGCGACACCGACCGCGGTCGCCAGCGGAGCGAGGAAGCGGGCCACCTCCAGGGCGGGCGGGAACTGCCCGCCGCCCTCGAACATCGTCCCGTCCGCGAGGAACAGGGTGGAGGCGAAGAAGACCACGTTGGCCCAGGTGAAGGTCTCCGGCGTCGCCGCGAAGTGCTGATAGGTGCCGATCAGGCTCAGCGCCATCGCGATCAGCCCGAGGACCCCGAACAGCCCGAGCAGGTGCCGGCGCAGCCACCGGCCTGTCCGGCCGACCAGCCCGCCGGTCACCCCGGCCAACGAGCTGTCACCGCGCGGCGGGCTCGGAGACCACGTCAGCGACCACGATCGTGGTGTCATCACGCGCGCCGGCCAGCAGCGCGGCCTCCACGAGAGCGTCGGCGGCCCGCTCCGGCGGCTCGGCACCGAGCTCGGTCATCAGCCCGAGCAGCTGCTCCGGGGTCATCACCTTGGTGATGCCGTCGCTGGCCAGGATGACCCGGTCGCCGGACCGGACCGGCTCACGCAGGATGTCGGCCTCGATGTGGTCCGCGAGGCCGACCGCGTTGAGCAGCGGGCCGTTCTTGATCGCGTGTGGGGTGGTGATCTGGTGCGGGCGCCCCTTCTGCGGCTGCAGCCACACCGAACTGTCGCCGACGTGCGCGATGAACAGCGTCTCGCCGGTGGACTGCTGCCGGCCGAGGATGACGACGTCGAGGGTGCACGCCATGCCCCGCCAGGCCGGTTCCTCCCGGGGCTTCTCCCGCACCACCTGGTTGGCGCGTGCGACAGCCTGCCGGAGCCCGTCGGCGGGGTCCCGGGCGTACTGGGGGCGGAAACCGGCGACGGTGGTGACCGTCAGGGTGGAGGCGATCTGGCCGGCGGCCTCGCCTCCGACCCCGTCCGAGACCGCGAGCAGGCCGTCGGAGACCACGTAGGCGTCCTCGTTGGGACCGCCGCGCTTGCCGCGCCGCGTGCGGCCGGCGGCGGCGAGCCGCAGGGCGGGCGCGGTGGTCTGGGCCGGCTCGGGCGCCACGATCCCGGCCGCTCCCGACTCGGGCGACAGGGCCGCATCCCCCACCGTGACAGCCGCGTCGCTGCCAGTGCCAGCACCGCCCCAGGCCGGATCCGGCCAGGTCGGTGCCGGGCCGGGAGCGTCCAGGCCGTCCGAGCCGGCGCTGACGCGCTGCGTCTCACCCGCCGTGGGGTCGGGGTAGGACGCCGGCCCGCTGTAGCCGCTCAGGCCCGGCTGGTGGTACGCGCCGTCGGCCGGATGCCGGCCCTGGTCGTCCATCGGCAACCGGTAGGCGGAGTCGTCCACCTCGGCGTGGTGCGGACGGCCGCTGGGCGGCGGGGTCCACCCGGTGGCATCCGGGTCCCGGCTGTCGTTCATAGAGGTGTCCCTGCTGTATGCGTTGGCATGGGATTCACCGGTCTGGGCTCCGGCGGCGAAGTACTCCCCGTGGTACGGGGTATCCGCCTGGTCCGCGGCGGTGCCGGCACGTGCTGGGTACGCGCCACCGATATTGTGACCTGCCCCCGGGGCACCGTCTGTCACGGAGGTGGCTGTGTCGGCGTACCCGCCCACGACTGTGGCTCCGGTCACGTCGGGCGAGTCTGCCCCGGGGTCGCTCAGACTGGTGACCCGGGTCGCCTCCGCACCGTCCCAGTCGACCCATCCGGTACCGTCGCCCCAGGCCGGGCCGGCCGCCCCGGGGTCGCTGTCGGATCCGCCGCCGGACTCGCCCCCGTCCGCCACCGTGATCACGGGGGCGGCGGCGACGGGCGCGGCCGAAGTGGCAGGAGTGGCAGGCGCGGCGGTGAGGTCCGGCCCCGCGCCGTCCGGCGGTTCGGGGGGCGGAGTGTCCCGCAGCGGAATGCCGCCCCTGCGGGCGCGTCGTGTCTCCAGTGTCCGCCGGCGCCCCGACTCGTAGCCGGTGCGCGGGGCTCGACTGGAGAGCACCACAAAGACAACGGCGCCCACGAGCAGCACCACAATGAGCATGATTGGTACCAGTGAGCTACCCATGGCCTCCGTCCCCGCCACGCCAACCCGATCACGCTATAGGACGTGTCGGTAGCCGTCCCCATACATAATCAAAGGCGTCAACTTGGGGACGATCGGATCCGTGTCAGGACACCGACACGGGGCCACCAGTCGTCAGAGACGCGGCGTTTCGGCTTGTCGGGTCGCAGGGCGCGGGTGTCGGGAAGATGTCCGGGGCGCCGGAAGGTCAGACCTCCCCCCGGTCAGGCGCCGCCGCTGCCACCGCTGTCACCGCTGGGGCGCACCAGGGTGAACGTGTCGAACGGGACGGGTTCGGCCGTCGACGAGTCGTAGACCGTGACCCGGATCCGGGTCGGCCCGCCGTCGGCTCCGGGCTCCACGGCGAAGCCGGCGAAGGCGTAGGGATGCTCCGGGAACCGGGCCGCGAGCCAGGGCGCGGACTCCCTCACCCGCACCGACGGATGATGTCGCTGGCCCGGCTCGGGCTCGCGTACCCCGACGGTCACCCGGCAGGCCGGGGGGTCGAACAACTGATGCGCGGAGGGGGTGGACGAGCCACCCGTGCCGACGAGCATGTGGACACCGCCGGCCGAGGTGTCGATGGTGGTCTCTCCGTCCACGACGGTCGTCGCTCCCGGTACCGGCCGCGGAGTGCGCGTCGGCGTCCCCGCGACAACGCCGCGTAGCGGATGGGTGCGCTCGTAGTGGTGCTCATGCCCACTGAGCACCAGATCGACCCCGTACCGATCGAACAGCGGCAGCCATTCCTCGCGCAGGCCCAGATCGGCGCCGTTGTGGAACTCGGCGGTGGACACGGCCGCCTGGTGCACGGCGACGATCACCCAGTCGACGTCCCGGTCAGCACGGGCCTGCTTCAGCTCCTGCTCCAGCCAGGCGGTCTGCCGCCCGGAGCTGTAGCCGTGCAGGTAGACCCGCCCGGCGTCCTGGTAGCAGACGTCGTCGCCGCTGAGGACGATGAACCGCACCCCGCCGACGGTGAAGGCGTACCAGAGGCCGTTCAGGTACGGTTCCGCGCCGTTGTCCGGCAGCCGGAAGTAGGTCTGGTAGGCGGCCAGGCCGAGAGCGCCGTTGCCGCGCTCGGTCTCGTGGTTCCCCGGAGCCGGCATCCACGGGCGGCGGGTGGCCGAGGGGCTGATCATCGCAAGCCAGTCCGACCAGGCGGTCGGCGGGACGTCCCGCACGTTCGAGTAGGCCAGGTCGCCGTTCACCAGGGTGAACAGCGGTGCGAGTCGCTCGAGCCCGGTCACCAGGGTGCCGGAGGCCGCGGTCCCGTGCGGGTCGGCGGGCCGGTCCGTGCCGTGATCCCCGAAGCAGGTGAAGGTGAACGCGGCCCGCCCCCGTGGTGCGGTGCGAAAGGTGGCGCCGGTCGCGGTGCGGGCCCGGCCTGCCCGGAAGGACAGCTCGTACCGGTACTCGGTGTCCGGCTGCAGGCCGTCCAGCAGCGCGTGATGCGCGAAGATCTCACGCCGCGTGGTCGAGTCGGTGTAGTGGCGCGTGACGGCCCCGACGGACGAGCCCGCCGGGGCGCCTGGGCGGGTGCCGCGGACGTGGACCTGGGGCTGCCGGACCGGCGCCCGAGTGATCCACGAGACGACCATCGAGGCCGCCGGGTCCGCACCGAAGGTGAGGTGCACGCCGTGCTCGGCGCTCGGACCGGAACCGGGCACAGTGGGGGAACTGGGCAGATCTTCGTCGTGGTGTCGAGGCATGACTTCCGGAGGCAGCGGCGTGACGGACATGCCGAAGGGCGGTCACGCGGGTCGCGCGACCGCCCTTCGGTCACATCATTCGCTGGACTTGGCCAGGTCGATCGGGGGAGCGTCCGGGACCGAGTTCGGCTTGGTCTCGCCGCGGAAGACGAACTTCGCCTCCTCGCCTTCGCCCTCGACGTCGCCGACGACGATCTCGCCGGGACGCAGCGTCCCGTAGAGGATCTTCTCGGACAGAACGTCCTCGATCTCCCGCTGGATCGTCCGGCGCAGCGGACGGGCACCCAGCACCGGGTCGTAGCCACGCTTGGCGAGCAGGACCTTGGCGGCGGGCGTGAGCTCCAGCGCCATGTCCTTGTTCTTCAGCTGGCTGTCGACCCGGGCCAGCATGAGGTCCACGATCTGGATGATCTCGGCCTCGGAGAGCTGGTGGAAGACGATGATGTCATCGATCCGGTTCAGGAACTCAGGCCGGAAGTGCTGCTTGAGCTCGTCCTGGACCTTGGCCTTCATCCGCTCGTAGTCGACGGCGCCCTGACCGGTGGCGAAGCCGATGCCTGGGCCCTTGGAGATGTCCCGGGTGCCCAGGTTCGACGTCATGATCAGGACGGTGTTCTTGAAGTCGACCAGCCGGCCCTGGGAGTCGGTCAGGCGACCGTCCTCCAGGATCTGCAGGAGGGTGTTGAACACGTCCGGGTGGGCCTTCTCGACCTCGTCGAAGAGGACCACGGAGAACGGCTTGCGCCGCACCCGCTCGGTGAGCTGGCCACCCTCCTCGTACCCGACGTAGCCGGGCGGGGAGCCCACCAGCCGCGAGACGGTGTGCTTCTCCATGTACTCGGACATGTCGAGCTGGATGAGCGCGTCCTCGTCGCCGAAGAGGAACTCCGCCAGCGTCTTCGACAGCTCGGTCTTACCGACACCGGACGGGCCGGCGAAGATGAACGAGCCGCCGGGGCGCTTCGGGTCCTTCAGACCGGCGCGGGTACGCCGGATCGCCTGGGAGACGGCCTTGATGGCCTGCTCCTGGCCGATGACCCGGCGGTGGAGCTCGTCCTCCATGCGGAGCAGACGCGCGGTCTCCTCCTCGGTGAGCTTGAAGACCGGGATGCCGGTCCAGATCGCGAGGACCTCCGCGATCTCCTCGTCGCCAACCTCGGCGACGACGTCCATGTCGCCGGCCTTCCACTCCTTCTCCCGCTTGGCCTTCTCGGCCAGCAGGGTCTTCTCCTTGTCACGCAGCGACGCGGCCTTCTCGAAGTCCTGCGCGTCGATCGCGGACTCCTTGTCCCGCCGGACGTTCGCGATGCGCTCGTCGAACTCCCGCAGGTCCGGCGGAGCGGTCATCCGACGGATGCGCATCCGGGAACCGGCCTCGTCGATCAGGTCGATCGCCTTGTCCGGCAGGAACCGGTCGGAGATGTAGCGGTCGGCCAGGGAGGCCGCGGCGACCAGGGCGGCGTCGGTGATCGAGACGCGGTGGTGCGCCTCGTACCGGTCGCGCAGGCCCTTGAGGATCTCGATCGTGTGCGCCACCGACGGCTCCGCGACCTGAATGGGCTGGAAGCGGCGCTCGAGCGCAGCGTCCTTCTCCAGGTGCTTGCGGTACTCGTCCAGGGTGGTCGCGCCGATCGTCTGCAGCTCACCGCGCGCCAGCATCGGCTTGAGGATGGAGGCGGCGTCGATCGCGCCCTCGGCGGCACCCGCACCGACGAGCGTGTGCAGCTCGTCGATGAACAGGATGATGTCGCCGCGGGTGCGGATCTCCTTCAGGACCTTCTTCAGCCGCTCCTCGAAGTCACCGCGGTAGCGGGACCCGGCGACCAGAGCGCCGAGGTCGAGGGTGTAGAGCTGCTTGTCCTTCAGGGTCTCCGGGACCTCGCCCTTGACGATCGCCTGCGCGAGCCCCTCGACGACGGCGGTCTTGCCGACGCCGGGCTCGCCGATGAGGACCGGGTTGTTCTTCGTCCGGCGCGACAGCACCTGCATGACGCGCTCGATCTCCTTCTCGCGCCCGATGACCGGGTCGAGCTTGGACTCACGAGCGGCCGCGGTGAGGTTGCGGCCGAACTGGTCGAGGACCAGCGAGGTCGACGGCGTGCCCTCGGCGGGGGCGCCGGCGGTCGCCGGGTCGCCCTTGCCCTGGTAGCCGGACAGGAGCTGGATGACCTGCTGGCGGACCCGGTTGAGGTCGGCTCCGAGCTTGACCAGCACCTGGGCGGCGACGCCCTCGCCCTCGCGGATGAGGCCGAGCAGGATGTGCTCGGTGCCGATGTAGTTGTGACCGAGCTGGAGGGCCTCGCGCAGCGAGAGCTCAAGGACCTTCTTGGCCCGCGGCGTGAACGGGATGTGCCCGCTCGGCGCCTGCTGACCCTGGCCGATGATCTCTTCGACCTGCGACCGCACACCCTCGAGCGAGATCCCGAGCGACTCGAGGGCCTTAGCGGCGACGCCCTCGCCCTCGTGGATCAGGCCGAGCAGGATGTGCTCGGTCCCGATGTAGTTGTGGTTGAGCATCCTGGCTTCTTCCTGAGCCAGGACGACGACCCGACGTGCCCGGTCGGTGAACCTCTCGAACATGTGCGCTCCTTCGAGCTGCGACCGACCACACGACAGCCGGTATCCGCATGCTAGCTCCGCCGAGGCATGTCCTCACGCATCGAACAGAAACCTACCCGCCGGAACCGCCCCCTTCGTCGGGGACAGCTCTGCGGCCGGATCGCCGGCCGACCAGCGGAGACGTTCATGGCAACCGTGGCCGACCAGGCATGATTCCGTCACGTGGTTCCGCCAAGAGCGGAACGGACATGCCGGCCCCGACAACTCCGGTGTGGGGCCTCGACGGGCGATGATGATCAGATTCGCGCTCGGAGCCGCGGTGCTCCGTGCTGGCGGCGGGAACGGAGTGAGCAGGGTCCAGCCGCCGGCCGGCTCGAGGCCGGCACTACCGACGGTAACTGATGTCGTCGGGCGGTTGGAGTGATTCAGGTCACACGTGGTCTCGTGTGGTCGTCGCGTTCCGCCGCGCCGCATGTCGCGTGCCACTCCTGGCTGGTGATCAACGCATCACGGCCACCTCGATTCGACTCGTTCCTCCTGCGGCGTCTTCTGGGACGCTGCCGCTCCCCAGGGCTCCCCTGCCCGGCCGGAGGCGGTCTCAGACGGCCAGCCCGCCTGGTCCCTGGCTGTCGATCCACTCCCGCAGCCGGCTCTCGCGTTCCGGCGCGGCCACAAAGGGGCATGCGGTGCAGAACTCCTCCGTGACCCGGTGCGCCAGGCAGCAGGAGCCGCGCCGCATACCCGTGTAGCACCGGCCGTGGTGGATGAACTGCTGCCAGGTCGGCCGGGCCCGCAGGGTGGGCGCGGCGGCGGCGAAGAAGGCGTCCGCCTCCAGACGGCCCAGGTGCGGATCGCGGCTCACCCGCTCCGTGAGAAGGAAGGTGCGGCCGCACTGGGCGGCCACCGCGCCCCACAGCGCCGCCAGCCCGAGCCGCGCGCGCCTGCGCAGGCTGGCGATGATCGGCTCCAGATGGCCGATGATCTCCTCCGCGAGCCGTGCGCGCAGTGCCTCCAGATCCGCCGCGACCGCCACGACCTCGGTCGGGGTCGCCTCCGGCGCACACCCGGCAACCGCCGGGTCCCCCGGCAGGAGGGTCATGCGGGGGCGATGGAAGGCGGTGGCGTCAAACCATCCCCCTTCGTGACAGTGCACCCAGATCTCGGCGGGGTCGAGGTCGGGGACCCGGCGTGTCAGGACGAAGGTGGCGATCGCCGGACCGACGATGGTCGCGGCGTACCAGGCGGTGAAGTAGCTGACCGCTACCTCCGGGGTGGCCTGGTGGTGTTCGCGCACCACGGCGAGAGCCTCGTCCAGGCGTCCGGGGTCGAGCAGGTCGGAGGCCCGGATCCAGCCGTCGGGCGACGGCGGTGGCCCGACGATCGCCCAGCGGTGGTCGAGCGCGGGGCCCACCGCCTGCAGCGTCGCGCCGAGGCCGGCCAGGCTCGCCGTACCCGCCACGACGGTGAGGCCTGCCGTGCCGGCGAGGTTCGTGCCGGCGAGGTTGGTGACGGAGGTGACCTCGGTGACGCCGGCTGCGACCAGGTCCGCCGGGTCGGCGGCAAGAGGGGATGGCGGGTTCATGTCACGGGTCTCGTGCTGGCCGTGGCCGTGGCCGTGGCGGTGCGGACGGCCGTGCGCGTGGGCGCCCCGCTGCGGGCGGGCGCCTGCGGCAAGGCCCGGCACCCGGCGGCGGCCAGTGCGGACGAGGCCGGAGCCAGGGAGGCATCCGTCGGCGTGGGGCGTGGCCGGCGGCATGACACGGGAGACATAGTTGTTAGGTAAGCCTAACTTCATCTGTCCAGTCAACTCGACCTCGGCCGAGCGTGCCGGCCCCCGGGCGCTTGTTGCCCGGCGACAGGCCGTTGGCCTGCGGCTTCGAGCTCGGCAGGCTCGGTATTTGAAGAAGGTCACAATCCTGCGAGCATGAGCGAGAGTGGGGTGGAAGTTCGGCGCCGCCCCTGGCATCGGGGCCCGCCCGGCTTCCACGCACTGCCCGGTGGCCTCGCGCAGACTCTGCCGCCGACGGTGCGTCCAGCATCCGAACCGAGCGGGCCGAGTGGGCATCACATGACGAGATCACCAGGTGAGGCTCACCTTACCCTGGTGTGCTGAGCGATGCCTCGCCGCCGCTCCGTGGCAGGTTGTCTCCGAACGGGGCCACTCGGTCCAGACTGGGCGTATGACCACTGCGCAGCCGGTGCTGTACCACGTCGTGTGCGCTGCATCGCCAGCTCTGGCCACCGCCGGCTTCGTGACCGAGGCGCAGCAGGCCGGATGGGACGTCTGCGTCATCACCACGGCCCGTGCCTGCGGGTGGCTCGATCTGCCGGCGCTCGCCGAACTGACCGGGCACCCGGTGAGGACCGACTACAAACGTCCCGGCCAGCCGGACGTGCTGCCGCCGCCGGACGCCTTCGCGGTCGTTCCGGCGACCTTCAACACGATCAACAAGTGGGCCGCCGGTATCGCGGACACCCTGGCCCTGGGGCTGCTGACCGAGGCCCTCGGCCTGCGGCTGCCCATCGTCGCCGCGCCCTGCCTCGCCGCGGCGCAGGCGGCGCACCCCGCCTACGAGACGTCCTGCCGGACCCTGCGCGGGGCTGGAGTCCAGCTGCTGGACCGCTGGTCGCCACGAGGCCCCGACCAGGCCGGCGGCTGGGACGCCGCCGACAGCGAGCGGGTGCTCCGAAAGCTCGGCACCCCGACGGCCGCTTCCGGCTGACAGCGTTCCGGCCTACCGGCAGCCTCCCGCCTCCCGCCGGCCTCCCGCCGGCCCGCTGGCCGCCGACGTCAGCGGCGGTCGTCGACGATCGCCTCGTGAACCGTCCGGGCTATGGCTTCCTGACCTGCCTGGGTGGGATGGGCGCTGAGATCCCGCCCCGCGCCGAAAAGCCCGACCGGGTTGACCCACGAGTCATCCGTACACATTTCGTGGTCGCGTAGCGAGCGGCTGGTGGAGACGAACTCGACCCCGGCCTCGCGAGCCGCGTTGCGAATCGTCCGGTTGAGGGTGTTGTTGAGGCTGACGAGCTGCCTGCGTTCGCCGCTGTCAAGCCAGCGGCAGGTGTTGTCGCGCTGCGACCGGGGGAAGATGTCGGGATATCCGACGACGATGATCCGGGCGTTCGGTGCGGCTTCTTTGACTTCTTTGTAAGTGGTGACAAGAATGCCCGGAAGCTCGTCCTGCAGGTACTTCCGCTTGCGCTTGTCGTCACCGCTCCAGAAACACTTCCATGCCACGCAGCTCAGGACGACCCGGCTGAATCCGGCGTCGTTCCCGCCGATGGTGATCGTGACCACGTCGGGCGCCGTCGCCAGGCCGCGCAGCTGGTCGAGCTGCGGCGGGTTGTCCCGCTGGGAGGAGGTCAGGTTCCGTGTCGTCGCCCCGCCGCAGGCGGCGTGCAGGACCGTGGTGACCGGTGGATCCAGCGTTGCCAGCAGTCTCGGCCAGGCTCCGGCGCTGCGCCGGCAGCTCGCGATGGCGAGATCGAACGGGGGCGTCCCCTCCCCGGACGAATAGGAGTCGCCGAGCGCGGCGACCGTCAGCCGGCCCGGCGTCGTGGGTGCCGCCCCCGCTGACGTGGCCGGCGCTCCGACGAGGAGGAACAGGGCCGCTGCGGCCGTGAACGCGACCCAGGCGACGGGTGTGCGCAGGAAGGGCGTGTTCGGGAACGGCGTGTTCGGGAAGGGCGCCGTGTGTTCCGCGCTGCCGGTGCCGGACGGGAAGGTCCGAGCTGGCCCCGCCATACGTCGCCCGCGTGGGCCGCTGAATCGTGAGATCGCCCACGCTCTGTGTCGCATGGAGGAAAGGCTAACCCGGCCCGCCGCTCCGCGACGTAATTCTCGCCCGCTTCGAGGGTGACAACTTGGGGACCACGGTCGGAACGCCCGGTGTGCCGGGCCTGCGGAGAAAGGAACGAGTGGTGCCTGTCGGCCTCAGCGGGGATCGGTGTTCTTCTCGAAGACCAGCCGCAGCCCGATCAGGGTCAGATGCGGCTCGTGGTTGTCGAGTGTCTCGCTTTCCTTGAGTACGAGGGAGGCCAGGCCGCCGGTGGCAATCGCGGTCGCCGGCGTGCCCAGCTCGGCCCGGATCCGCCGGACCAGCGCATCCACCTGCCCCGCGGCACCGTAGATCATGCCTGACTGGAGCGCCTCGACGGTGCTCTTGCCGATGACGGAGCGCGGGGTGGTGAGCTCGACCTTCCGGAGCTGGGCGGCCCGGGAGGCCAGCGAGTCCAGCGCGATCTCGATGCCGGGCGCCAGCGCGCCGCCGAGGAACTCCCCGCGCTCGGAGACCACATCGAGGTTCGTGGACGTCCCGAAGTCGACCACGATCGCCGGGCCGCCGTAGAGGTGGTGCGCCGCGAGGGTGTTCATGATCCGGTCGGCGCCCGCCTCCTTCGGGTTGTCGATGAGGATCGGCACCCCTGTCCGCGTTCCCGGCTCGACGACGACGGTCGGGATGTCCTGGTAGGCGCGGCTCACCATCCGGCGGATCTCGCGCAGCGCGGCCGGCACGGTGGAGCACACGGAGACACCATCGATCTGGTGGCCGCCGAGCAGGCCGGCATAGAGGAAGCCCAGCTCGTCCGAGGTGGCCTGCGGGTCGGTGCGGATGCGCCACGAACTGGCGAGCCGGTGACCGTCGAACACCCCCAGGACGGTGTTCGTGTTGCCTACGTCGATCGTCAACAGCATCAGTCGGCCGTCCTGGCTCCATCTTCTGCGGGCGGGGGATCCTGCGCACGCCGTGCGTGCTAGGAGGCGGTGGTCACCGCGAGGTCGAAGCCGAGGTCCAGCGCGGGCGCCGAATGGGTGAGCGCGCCGACCGCCAGATAGTTCACCCCGGTCGAGGCCACCGCCGCGGCGACATCGAGTGTCAGGCCGCCGCTCGCTTCCAGCAGGACGCCGGCCGGGTGGGCGATGGCCACCGACGCGCGCAGATCATCCAGCGACATGTTGTCACAGAGGATCAGGTCGGCCCCGGCGCCCACCGCCTCGGCGACCTGCTCGACGGTGTCGCACTCGACCTCGACCGGCAGGTCCGCGAAGTGGGCACGCACCGCGGCGAAGGCCGCCGCGACCCCGCCGGCCGCGATCACGTGGTTGTCCTTGACCAGCGCCGCGTCCGTCAGTGACATCCGGTGGTTGCGCCCACCGCCGCAGCGCACCGCGTACTTCTCCAGCGCCCGCAGGCCGGGGAGTGTCTTGCGGGTGTCCCGGACGGCGGCGCCGGTGCCGGCGACCGCGTCCACCCAGAGCCTGGTCGCCGTGGCCACACCGGAGAGGTGGCAGAGCAGGTTCAGCGCGGTCCGTTCGGCGGTGAGCAGACCACGCACCGGGCCACTGACCTGGAGAACCTCGGTACCGGGAGCGACCCGGTCACCGTCGGCGATCACCGGAAGAACGGTGACGGCGTCGCCGAGCAGCGTCTCGAACACCGCTGCCGCGACCGGCACGCCGGCGACCACGCCGTGGGCGCGGGACACGACCGAACCATGGCTGGTCAGCGCGGCATCCACGGTCGCCGCGGACGTCGCGTCCACCGCCCAGCCGGTTCCCGACTCCGGGAGATCCTCGGTCAGCGCTCGATGGATCACGTCGAGGACCACGGACTCAGCCAGTCCCGCGGACTGCAGACCGGTGAGCACGGCCCCGGTGAGCCGCTGGGCGGCCGCCGGGGGTCCGGCGGGCACGGGCGCGACGCTCACGCGGGCCCGATCTGGGCGGCCGGCTGCGCCTCGTAGGTAACGATCAGTTCCCCCTCCGGGTCCAGCCTGGTCAGCACGTGTCCGTTCCAGTCCTCGTCGTCGCGGTCGGCGAAGTCCTCGCGCCAGTGGCAGCCGCGGGTCTCGGTGCGCAGCGCCGCCGCCGCGACCAGCGCGGCCGCCACGGTACGCAGGTTCGTCATCTCCCAGGCCTGGGGGCCGGCCTTGACGGTGGCGCCGCTGACCCGCAGGTCACCGAGGCCGGCGAGCATCTTCGCGGTCGCCCGCAGACTCTGGGCGCTGCGCAGGACGCCGGCGCCGTCGGTCATGGCCCGGGTCAGGTCCGCCCGCTCCGCCGGGTCCGTCAGGCCCGAGCCGCGCGCGCCGACCGCGACGCCCGCCGGCAGGGGAGCCTGCGGAGCGCCGGGCCCACCCACGCCGTCGCCGTCGCCGCTGCCGCTGCCGCCGGCGATGTGCCCGGCGATCCGGGCGGCGAAGACGAGGCCCTCGAGCAGGCTGTTCGACGCGAGCCGGTTGGCGCCGTGCACCCCGGTGCAGGCGACCTCGCCGCAGGCGTACAGCCCGGGGACGCTGGTGCGGCCCCACATGTCCGTCCGGACCCCGCCGCTGGCGTAGTGCGCCGCCGGGGCGACCGGGATCGGGCTGGTCACCGGGTCGACGCCGGCGTCCCGGCAGCGCGCCGTGATGGTCGGGAAGCGGCGCAGCAGGGTCTCGACCCCCAGGTGCCGAGCGTCCAGGTAGAGGTGGTCGACGCCCTGCTCGGCCATCACCCGCGACATCTGCTTGGCGACGACGTCCCGCGGCGCGAGGTCGGCCAGCGGGTGGACGCCCGCCATCACCCGCCGCCCGGCCGCGTCGACCAGCAGCGCGCCCTCACCCCGCATCGCCTCGCTGACCAACGGCTGCTGCCCGGGGCCCGCCTCGGGCAGCCAGAGCGCCGTCGGATGGAACTGGACGAACTCGAGGTCGGTCACGACGGCCCCGGCCCGCAGGGCGAGTGCGACCCCGTCGCCGGTGGAGACCGCCGGGTTGGTCGTCGACGCGAAGATCTGCCCCATGCCGCCGGTGGCCAGGACCACCGCGCGGGCCGTGACGGCGCCGACACCGTCCTGGCTGCCCTCGCCGAGCACGTGCAGCGTCGCGCCGACGGCCCGGCCGGACTGGTCGGTGAGCAGGTCCAGGACGAGCGCGTGCTCCAGCACCTCGATGGACGGGTCGGCGCGCACAGCGGCGATCAGCGCCCGCTCGACCTCCAGGCCGGTCGCGTCGCCGCCGGCGTGCGCGACCCGGTCCCGCAGGTGCCCACCCTCGCGCGTGAGAGAGAACGCCCCGTCGGGATCACGGTCGAACCGGGCGCCTAGGGCGGCGAGCTCGCGCACCCGCGCCGGGCCCTCGGTGACCAGGATCTCGACCGCCGCCGGGTCACACAGGCCGACACCGGCGACCAGGGTGTCACGCAGGTGCTCGGCCGGCGAGTCCTCCGCGCCCAGGGCCGCGGCTATGCCGCCCTGGGCCCAGCGGGTCGACCCGGCGTCCAGCAGGGCCTTGGTGACCAGCAGGACGCGGCGCCACGGGCTGGCCGCCCGGATGCGCAGGACCGCGGTGAGACCGGCGATCCCCGACCCGATGACCACGACGTCGGCGTCCCGGGTCCAGCCCGGGCGGGGGGCGCCGAGCCGGTGCGGGAGGGCACGCACCGCGCTACGCCGTCCTCTGGCTGATGAGCCCGGCCGCGTCCAGGACGTCACCGCGCAGGCTGGACGGGTCGTCCGGGAGTGCCTCGGCGGGGTCGCCGCCCCGCCCGATGATCCGGTTCTCGGCGTCGACGAAAAGGACCCGAGGGGTGTGCCGGCGGGCCTCGGCGTCGTCCATGATCCCATAGGAGATGATGATCACGAGGTCGCCGGGGTGCACCAGCCGCGCGGCGGCCCCGTTGATCCCGATGACGCCGCTGCCAGCCGGGCCGGTGATCGCGTAGGTCTCCAGCCGGGCCCCGTTGTTGATGTCGACGATGGTGACCTGCTCGCCGGGCAGCAGGTCGGCGGCCTCCATCAGGTCGGCGTCGATCGTGACGGAACCCACGTAGTTCAGGTCCGCCTGGGTGACCGTCGCTCGGTGGATCTTGGAGGTGAGCATGGTTCGAAACACCGGTCAGACCCCCTGGTAACCGTCGTGCGCGAAGACCCCGGCCGGCTGGGAGGCCCCGGCCAGTACCAGATCGATGTTGTCGATGAGACGGGTGGTGCCGACCCGGGCAGCGACCAGCAGCAGCGCCGGCCCCTCCGCCACCGGGCCCAGATCGGACGGGTCCGCCAGCGTCAGGTAGTCCAGGTCGACACCGGCTTCCCCGGCCAGTACCTCGCGGGCCGCGGCGAGGACGGCCGTCGGGCCCTCCGCCGCGCGGGAGGCGCCCGCGGTGAGGGACCGGACCAGCGCGAGGGCGCTGCGCCGCTGACCGGCGTCGAGGTAGGCGTTGCGGCTGGACAGCGCCAGGCCGTCGTCGTCACGCACGGTCGGCACGCCCACGACCTCCAGCGGGAAGGCCAGGTCGGCGACCATCCGGCGGATGCAGACGAGCTGCTGGGCGTCCTTGCGGCCGAAGAAGGCCACGTCCGGGCGGACCAGGTGGAACAGCGTTCCCACCAGGGTCAGCATCCCGTCGAAGTGGCCCGGCCGGGATGCCCCCTCCAGGATGCCGCCGAGCGGCCCGGCGCTCAGCGTGACCAGTGGCGCCGGGTCGTGGACCGCGCTCGGCGCGTAGACGATGTCCGCGCCCTCCCGCCTGCACACGTCGAGATCAGCGTCGAACGTGCGGGGGTAGCGGTCGAGATCCTCACCCGGCCCGAACTGCAGCGGGTTGACGAAGATCGTGACGATCACCTGGTCGGCGCGGCGGCGGGCCTCCCTGATCAGGGTGGCGTGACCGCGGTGGAGGGCACCCATCGTCATGACGACCCCGCGGACGCCGCGGGCGGGGCCGCCCAGCGCCGCCGCCAGCTCGGCGCGGGTGCGGACGACGAGGGTGGAGGCGACAGGGGTCTGTGCAGGCATGTGAACAGGCATGGGGTCAGTTCCAGTCCTCGGACGGGGTACCGGACGTCGCGGACACTGTAGCTCGCCCGCAACGTCCTCAGAACCCCTCTGTGACCTGCCTGTCTTTCTTCCCGCTCCGATCGGAGAGGACATGACGAGGCCGCGCCCCACCCGTTTCGAAACGGGTGGGGCGCGGCCTCGGGACGGTGCGTCCTGCGCGTCCCGGTCAGCGGCGGTCCGTGGCCGCCAGCAGCTCCGTCGTCGCGGTGTCCGCGGTGTCCGCGCTGCGCTCGGCGTCGCCATGGCCGGCGGGGCCGCCAGTGCCGGCCTTGCGGGGCCACGCACGGTCGCCGATCAGGGTCAGCACGGCGGGCATCAGGATCACCCGGATCACGGTCGCGTCCAGCAGGATCGCCGCGCCGAGACCGACACCGAGCTGTTTCATGCTGACCTGCGACAGCGTGGCGAAGATGCTGAACACCGCCACCATGATCACAGCCGCGCTGGTCACCACACCGGCGCTGCGGCGGACGCCGACGAGCACCGCCTCGCGCATCGGCAGGCCCGAGTCGTAGGCCTCGCGGACCCGGCTGAGCACGAAGACCTGGTAGTCCATGGACAGGCCGAAGAGGATCACGAAGAGCATCAGCGGCAGCCAGTTGGTGATGGCGCCGGTCGAGGTGTAGCCGAGCAGCCCGTCCGCCCAGTGATGCTGGAAGACGACCACGAGCAGCCCGTAGGCGGCGGCGACCGACAGCAGGTTCAGCGCCACGGCGGCCGCGGCGACGATCGCGCTGCGGAAGGCGGCCAGCAGCAGGAGGAAGGCCAGCACCAGGACGAACCCGATCACCAGCGGCGTCCGCCCGTTGAGCTGCTTGTTGAAGTCGACCGAGCCGGCGGTCCACCCGGTGACGTCCGCCGTCACGGTGGACAGGGTGCCGATCGACGTTGGGATGACCTCCTCCCGCAGCCGCGTGAGTGCCTGCTGGGACTCCTCGTCCGTCCCGCTGCCGGCGATCGGGATCGCGACCTTCGCGACCTCGCCGTCCGCGCTGATCTCGGTCGTGACCGGCTCGAACATCACGCCGCTGTCGACCGCCAGCCGCCGCAGGCCGTCGAGAGCCGCGGACACGTCCGGCGAGCGCACGTCGTCGGCCGAGACCACGACCACCGCCGCTGTCTGCTCGCCCGGGAAGGCGTCCTGCACCCGGTCGTAGGACTGCATGATCGGGAGGTCGTCCGGCAGGTCGTCCATGCCCGGCTCGCTGGTCCGCAGCCCGAGCGCGGGAACGGCGAGTGCGATCAGGAGCCCGCCGGTGACCACGGCGACGGGCCCGGGGTGGCGCAGCAGGCGGCCCATGATCCCCGGGCGGGCCGGCTCCTGGGCCTGGGCGTGCGCCCGGGCCCGGGCGCGGCGTCCGCGCTGCTCGGGACGCCGGTGCCACGGCAGCCGCAGCAGTTCGACCCGGTCACCCAGCGCGGACAGGACGGCCGGCAGCACGGTCAGCGAGCCGAGGACCGCGATCAGGACCACGACCACGGTGCCGCCGGCGATCCCGCTGAACACGCTCAGGCCGGTGATCAGCAGGCCGGCCATGGACACGGCGACGGTCAGGCCGGAGACCAGGACCGCGTGCCCGGAGGTGTCCGCGGCGATCTCCAGCGCCTCCCGCGGGCTGCGCCCGGCGGCCCGCTCCTCCCGCTCGCGGCGGACGTAGAACAGCGCGTAGTCGACGCCGACCGCCAGGCCGATGAGCAGCATGACGGACGTCGCCGTCTCGTCCGTCGGCAGCAGCCGGCTGGTGAAGGCGACCACGCCCAGCGCCGCGACGAAGGCGGTCAGCGCGAGCGCGACCGGGATCAGCGCGGCGACGACGGCGCCGAAGACCGCCAGCAGGATGCCCAGGGTTAGCGGGATCGCGAGCAGCTCCGCGCGCTTGAAGTCCTTGCCAACGGTGTCTCCGAGTGCCTTGTCGGCGCTCGCCTCCCCGACCTGCTCGACCAGCAGGCCCGGATGCTCCCCCGCCGCGGCGTCGACCGCGGCGAGGACCGGCTCGATCCGGTCCGCCGCGGTCTCCTCGTCGCCGCGCATCTCGAAGGTGACGAGGACCGAGCGCAGGTCGGTGGAGACGAGGTTGGGATCAGCCTCGGCGCCGGGCAGCGGGATCGGCGCCCGCAGCCCGTCCACCTCGCCGGTCTCGGTGATCCGGGCCGAGACGTCGGCGACGGCGGCCCGCAGGTCGGCGTCGGCGAGCACCGCCGCCCGGTCCGCGGCCGGCTGCGCCCGCTGGATCAGCACACTCTCGCTGGCGGGCGTCGCGAAGCCGTGATCGGCGAGGGTGCGCTGGGCCCGCCCGTCCTCGCCGACGCTGTAGTCGCTGTCCTTGAGCGTGTGCGTCCCCACCAGCGAGCCGAGCACCGTCAGGAGGACCACGCCGAGCAACCAGCCGCTGATCGCCAGCCGCCGGTGGCGCACGCTCCATCTGGCCGCCCGGGCGGCCAGATGGGTGGCGTGGCGGGCTGACCCGGATCCCGCCGCCGCCGGGCTGCCGGGGGAGGACTCGGGCCCGCGTGGGGTGGACGAGTGGCGCGACGACGGTGCCGTCGGAGGTCTCGAACGCATGGAACGACGATCTCGTTCCATGCGTTCAACGTCATTGGAGCTCACTACCGGGTTGCCGGTACGGGAAGCCGCCGGAGCCGGGGTGGGGCTGTCCCCAGCACGCGCGGCCGTCCGCCCCGCGGCAGGGTCAGGCGGTGGAGAGATAGTCCTTGAACGAGATCCCGGTCAGCCGCTCGTAGGCCTCGACGTAACGCGCGCGGGTCGACTCGATGATGTCGTCGGGCAGTTCCGGCGCCGGCGGGTTGCGGTCCCAGCCGGTGCTGACCAGGTAGTCGCGGATGAACTGCTTGTCGAAGGACGGCTGCGCGCCGCCGGGCACCCACGTGTCGGCGGGCCAGAAGCGGGACGAGTCCGGGGTCAGCACCTCGTCGGCGAGCCGCAGCACGCCGTCCTTGTCATGGCCGAACTCGAACTTCGTGTCGGCGAGCAGGATCCCGCGCTCGGCCGCCAGGTCGCTGGCCCGCCCGAAGATCTGCAGCGTCAGGTGCTCGAGCTCGGCCGCGAGCTCCCCGCCGACCCGGTCGGCGGCGTCGTCCCGGCTGATGTTCTCGTCGTGCTCGCCGATCGGAGCCTTCGTCGACGGCGTGTAGATCGTCGCCGGGAGCTTGCTCCCGTCCTCCAGCCCGGCGGGTAGCGGGTGCCCGCTGACCGCGCCGGTGCGGCGGTAGTCCTTCAGCCCGCTGCCGGTGAGGTAGCCGCGGGCGACGCACTCGATCAGGACCATGTCGAGGCGCCGGCACAGCATCGAGCGCCCGCGGAGCTGCTCGGCGTACGGCGCGAGCTCCGCGGGGTACTCGTCCACACTCGAACTGATCACATGGCTCGGCACGAGGTCACTGAGCTGGTCGAACCACCACAGGGACAGCCCGGTGAGCACGGCACCCTTGTCGGGGATCTCGGTGGGCAGCACCACGTCGAACGCCGAGATGCGGTCGCTCGCGACGAGCAGCACCGCGTCGTCCCCTACGGCGAACAGCTCCCGCACCTTCCCGGAGCCGAGATGCGTCAGCCCGGCGAACTCCTCATGTGTCAGCGGCATGTCCTGACCGTACCGTCAGGCCGCAGGCCACGGGGCCGGACCACCGCGGACGACGGCTCCCGGCCGGCTCCCGGCCGGGTCTGTCCGGACCCGGCCGGGCCGGGCCTGCGCCCGGCTGCGCCTCAGCTCAGCGCGGCGAGCCGGTCGAAGACGGGGGCGAGCCGCTCGACGTAGCGCTCCGGCCGGCTGACCTCGTCGAGGCGGGGCTCGTCGACCGGCAGGCCGCGGTCACCGGCGTGCTTGCGCAGCGTCTCGCGGAACGGCACGCCGGTCTGCCAGGTCTCCATCGCCGCCGCCTGGGTGACGGCGTAGGCGTCCTCACGGGACAGCCCGGTCTCGACCAGTTCCAGCAGCACCGCGGACGTGTAGACCAGCCCGCCGGTGGCGTCGAGGTTCGCGCGCATCCGCGCACCGTCGACGACGAGGCCGTCGACGAGCCGGGTGGTCAGGTGCAGCAGGTAGTCCACCCCACAGGCCGCGTCCGGAAGCGCGATCCGCTCCGTCGACGAGTGCGAGATGTCCCGCTCGTGCCAGAGCGCGACCCCCTCCAGGACGGGCACGTACTGGGCCCGGACGATCCGGGCGAGCCCCGCGATGCGCTCCGACATGATCGGGTTCTTCTTGTGTGGCATCGCGGACGAGCCCTTCTGGCCCGACCCGAACGGCTCCGACAGCTCACGGACCTCCGTGCGCTGCCCGTGCCGGACCTCCAGCGCGATCGCCTCGCAGACGGTCGCGAGGCCGGCGAGCGCCGCCACCCAGGACGCGATCCCGTCCCGCAGCACGACCTGTGTCGCGACGGGGGCCGCGGTCAGCCCGAGCCGGTCCGCGACGTAGCTCTCCACGTCGGTGTCGATGTTGGAGTAGGTGCCGACGGCCCCGGAGATCTTGGCGACGCCGACGTCCGCGCGCGCGGCACGCAGCCGGTCACGGCAGCGCGCCATGCCGAAGGCGAGATCGGCGACGCGGTGCCCGAACACGGTGGGCTCGCCGTGGATGCCGTGGGTGCGCCCGACCCGCAGGGTCGCCCGGTGCGCCAGGCCGAGGTCGCGCAGCGCGGCGACGAGGCGGTCGGCGCGGGCGAGGAGCAGGTCGGTGGCCTCGACGAGCTGGCAGGCGAGCGCGGTGTCGAGCAGGTCGGACGAGGTCATGCCGAAGTGCACGTAGGCAGCGGCCGACCGCGGCTCGGTCCGGTCCGCCCAGGCGGTGAGGAAGGCGATCACGTCGTGCTGGGTGACGGCCTCGATCTCGGCGACGGCCTCGGGTGTCGGGGCCGGTGCGGCGCGCACCGGATCGACCGAGTCGGCCGGGATGCGCCCCGCCGCCGCGTGCGCCTCCATGACGAGGACCTCGACCCTGCACCACAGTTCGTACTTGTTGGCCTCGGACCACACCCGGCCCATGTCGGGCAGCGTGTAACGACCGATCATGCGCGCGCTGCCGCGACGTCGGCGAGCGAGTCGGCCGCCGCCTGCTCGAACTCGTCCTTGAAGGTCGCCAGCTTGAGGCCCAGGTCCGGATCGCCGAGCGCGAGGATCTGGATCGCCAGGATGGCCGCGTTCGTCGAGTTGTTCAGCCCGACGGTCGCCACCGGCACTCCGGGCGGCATCTGGGCGATCGCCAGCATCGAGTCCATGCCGTCCAGCGCTCCACCGGAGATCGGGACACCGATGACCGGGAGCGTGGTCATCGCGGCGACGGCCCCGGGCAGCGCGGCGGCGAGCCCGGCGCCCGCGATCACCACGGAGATCTCGCGCGTGCGCAGCTGGCCGACGTACTCCGCCAGGGTGCGGGGGGCGCGGTGCGCCGAGAGCGAGACCTCCTCGTAGGTGACGCCGAACCGCTCCAGCGTGGCGCCGGCCTTGCTCATGGTCTGGGTGTCCGACGGCGAGCCGTAGACGATCGCCACCTGTGGCCCGGCGGAACCGGTGCGCGATCCGTTGCCCTGCGACGACCTGCCCTGTGACACGCTCACTCCTCTGACGTCCTGCCGGCTGTGCGGGTACTGCGGTGCTGCATCCGGGACGGATCCCCGATGTCGGTGCGGTAGTGGGCACCGTCGAGCGAGATCCGGCTGATGGCCTCGTAGGCCGATCCTCGCGCGGATTCGAGGTTCGAGCCGATGGCCGTGACTGACAGCACCCTGCCGCCCGCGGTGACGACCTGCCCCTGCTCGTCGCGGCGGGTCCCGGCGTGCAGGATGTCGACCCCGGTCAGCGCGCCGGCCGCGGTGAGACCACGGATCGGATCACCGAGCCGCGGCTTCGCCGGGTACCCGGCGGCGGCGACCACGACGGTGATCGCGGCACCGGAGCGCCACACCGGAGCCCGGCGGCCGGACAGGACCTCGGTCAGCGGCGTGTTCAGCATGGCCAGGATGGCCTGCACCTCGGGATCGCCGAACCGGACGTTGAACTCGACCACACGAAGGCCACGGGATGTCAGAGCCAGCCCGACGTAGAGAAGCCCGCTGAACGGCGTCCCGCGCCGGGCCATCTCGTCCACGGTCGGTTGGACCACGGTCGAGACCACCTCGGCCGTCAGGCCCGGCGGCGCCCACGGCAACGGGGTGTACGCGCCCATCCCGCCGGTGTTCGGCCCGGTGTCGCCGTCACCGACCCGCTTGTGGTCCTGGGCGGGGAGCAGCGGTACGACAGCGCCGGCGGTGGTCACGATGGCGAACAGCGAGACCTCGGGCCCGTCGAGGTACTCCTCGAGGACCACCCGGTCCTCCGGGTCGCGCAGGCTCGCTCGGACAGCCTCGACCGCCGCATCCCGGTCGGTCGTGACCGTGACGCCCTTGCCCGCCGCCAGGCCGTCGTACTTGACGACGTAGGGCGGGCCGAACGTGTCGAGGTCGGCCAGCGCCGAGGAGATCTCGGTGTGATCTCGGGAGTCGGCGGTCGGGACGCCCGCGGCGCGCATGACCTCCTTCGCGAAGGCCTTGCTGCCCTCCAGCCGGGCTGCCGCGGCGGACGGGCCGAAGACCGCCATGCCCCGGGCCCGGATCTCGTCCGCCGCGCCGGCGACCAGCGGGATCTCCGGACCGACGATGGTCAGGTCGGCCTGGACGGCCTCGGCCAGCCCGGCCACCGCGTCGGGATCAGCCACCTGCACCGGGCGTGGCTCGGCGATCTGGGCGGTACCGGCGTTGCCCGGGGCGCAGACGATCGCGTCCACCGCCGGGTCCCGGGCGAGCGCGCGGCACAGCGCGTGCTCCCGCCCGCCGGAACCGACGACGAGGAGCTTCATCGGCCGGTGCGGACAGGCAGGGACAAGGAGGGACAGGAGGAGGTCACGGGGTCCAGGTTAGCGTGCACGTTGATCATCCTTTGCCGTTGTGCGCGGGACTGCGCGGTCGGCGGTGCCCCACGAGTCTCCCGGCCCCTGGCCGGCCTCGGCAACGGCCGTTTGCGCTGGCGCAACACGAGACCACGGTCATGCCGCCGTCGGCATCGGACGTCCCTGCTCCACCAGGCTTACAGGCCGACCCCCGCCTGCCACAGCATGTGAGCCATCCCGTGCACCAGGTGCAACGCGCAGCGCCGGGCATCCACCTCGGCCATGCCCGCGACGATCGCGGGGGCGTCGACCTGCCACACCCGGACCTCCCGGCCGAGCACGGTCAGCGGGGCCGGGTCGTCCCGGCCCTCGAAGGTGCGCCCGCCGGGCTCGACGAACAGGTGCAGGGACCGGCCGGGCGCGGGGAAGCTCTCACACCGCCAGTAGAGGAGCGGCCAGGCCTGCAGCCGTTCCCGGCGCAGCCGCCGCCGGCGCCCGGACGGCGTTCCCGCCCGCGGTGCCCGGGGGCGGGCCGTGGGTGGCCGCCGTGTCGCGTCATCGCCCCCGGCGGCGCCGTGGCCGGGAGCGCGATCATCGTCGTCCTGGTCCTCGTCCTGGTCGAGCCCGGCCTCCTCGGCGGCGGCGAGCCCGTGCGACCGTCCCGGGAGACCGGCCGCCAGGTCGCTTTCCCAGGCCCGGTCCGGGCGACGTCCGTTCGTGCGGACGATGACCGGAGGAACCAGATCCTCCGTCGTGCAGAACGTCAGAAAGTCCAGGATCTGAGCTTCGACATGATCGGCGATGGCCGCGGCCCGCTCCAGTCGCAGGGCCTCGGCGCGCTTCGAGCTGCGGATCGCATGGCTGCCGCGCAGCAGGACGTCGGTCAGCGTCTCTGGGAGCGCCTCCCCGGTGGGGGAGAAGCCGACCGGCCAGGTGGCCGGGTCGATCCCGCGTCGCAACGAGCCGCCCGGCCGGACCGTCGGCGACCAGCGCGCGGGGCTCGGCTGGCGCGGCGCGGTCGGTGTGGTCGACGTGCTCAGGGCGGTCGGGCCGGTCGTGTCGAGTTCCGCCGACGGGACCGACGCGTTCTCGATGGTGTTGGCGCCCTCGTCATCCCAGGAGGCACGTGGTGGTAGCCCCGCCATCGGTATCACCCCCGGTCGTCGCCCACTGTGACGATGTAAGCGTCGACCGTAGCTCTCCGTGGCGCAAGCCGGCGGGGAACGGCGCCTGGCGTGGAGCCCTCGCGTCAGATCAGCTCGTTGATCACCAGGGTCTGCGTGCGGCCCGGGCCGACGCCGACGGCCGACACCGGGGCGCCCGCCATCTCCTCGATCGTCGACACATAGGCCCGTGCGGCCTCCGGAAGATCGTCGAAATCGGTGACCTGCGAGATGTCCTCGTGCCAGCCGGGCAGTTCCTCGTAGATCGGCTTCGCGTGGTGGAAGTCCGTCTGGGTCATCGGCATCTCGTTGGTCCGCCGACCGTTGATCTCGTAGCCGACGCAGACCGGCACGGTGTCGAAACCCGAGAGCACGTCGAGCTTGGTGAGGAAGAGGTCGGTGAGGCCGTTGACCCGCACCGCGTACCGGGCGATCACCGCATCGAACCAGCCGGTGCGGCGGGCGCGCCCGGTGGTCACCCCGAACTCACCGCCGATGCGGCGCAGCTCCTCGCCGACCTTGTCGTCCAGTTCGGTCGGGAACGGGCCGGACCCCACCCGCGTGGTGTAGGCCTTGATGATCCCGACGACCCGGCTGATGCGGGTCGGGCCGATCCCCGCGCCGGTCGCCGCGTAGCCGGCCGTCGGGTTCGAGGAGGTCACGAAGGGATACGTGCCATGATCGACGTCCAGCAGGGTGCCCTGCGAGCCTTCGAGCAGGACGACCCTGCCGTCGCGTAGGGCGGTGTCGAGCAGCAGGCCGGTGTCGGCGATGTGCGGCGTCAGCCGCCGCGCGTAGGCGGCGTACTCCTCGACGACCTCGTCGACCTCGATCCGGCGCCGGTTGTAGACCTTCGTCAGGACCTGGTTCTTCTCCCGCAGCGCGAGTTCCAGCTTCTGCCGGAAGATGCCCGGGTCGAGCAGATCCTGGACACGGATGCCGGTACGGGCCACCTTGTCGCCGTAGGCCGGTCCGATGCCGCGGCCGGTCGTGCCGATCCGTGCCTTGCCCAGGTACCGCTCGGTGACCCGGTCCAGCGCGCGATGATGCGGCATGATCAGATGCGCGTCGGCGCTGATCAGGAGCCGGGTGACATCGACCCCGCGGGCCTGCAGCCCGTCCATCTCGGCGAGCAGCACGCCGGGGTCGATGACGACACCGTTCCCGATCACGGGTACGCAGTCGGTGCGGAGCACACCGGACGGGATCAGGTGCAGAGCGTAGCTCTCCGTACCGATCACGACGGTGTGGCCGGCGTTGTTACCGCCCTGGTAGCGGACGACGTAGTCGACGGCGCCGCCCAACAGGTCGGTCGCCTTTCCTTTTCCCTCGTCACCCCACTGGGCGCCGATGAGGACTAGAGCGGGCACCGGGCGAGGTTACTAGGGATATCGGCCCGTCGGGGCCTGTCCGGAAGAGAGCCGGGCCAGCCGGCCACGTCAGGTGCCTCGTCGGTGACTATGCGAGGCCGAGTTCACGCGCAGCTACCGGGTCGCTGTCGCTGAGGAACTGCCGGCACCGGGCGGCCTCGTCCGTCTCGTCGATCTCCGCGGCGGCACGGGACAGCGCGGCGAGCGCGCGAAGGAACCCGCGATTCGGCTCATGCGACCACGGAACGGGCCCATGCCCCTTCCAGCCGGAGCGCCGCAGCTGGTCGAGGCCCCGGTGGTAGCCGGTTCGCGCGTAGGCGTACGCGGCCACCGGCCGACCGTCCCGCATCGCCTCCTCGGCGAGGAGCGCCCAGCCGATGCTCGCAGCGGGAAAGCGGGCGGCGATGGTCTCCGCGGCGGCACCCGAGGCGACCGCCTCAGCCACCGTCGCGTCCGACGGCAGCAGCGTGGGCGGCGGGCCCGACAACAGGTTCGGGTTTGCGGGCGGTGTCGTCATGGGCACCATCCTGCCGGACGCCCGCCCGCCGCCGTCGCCGGGCGGTGCGGCCCGGCGGAGCCGCGCTGGACCGGTCCTGGTCAGTTCTGGGGACGAAGCAGGAGGGCCTCGTGCCAGACAGGCATATCGCGACCTGCCAGACAGGCATGAGGCCCGGGGGAGGGCCCGCCATGACGGGCCCGTCGCCCGTCAGCCGTTGACTGTCGCGCCCCAGAGGTTCTGCCCGACCACACCGGCCTGGCCGTCGCTGACTCTCGTCAGGTACGAGTACAGGGCGGCGATGCCCTGCGACTCCGGGCCGAACTTGCCGTCGACGGTCAGGACGAACCTGCGCTCGCGCATCTCCGCCTGCCACACGAAGGCGTCGGCGCGGACCTCGTCGCCCATCCCGACGTTGAGCGCCTCGCCGCCGAAGCTGCTGCCGACCTCGGACCGTGCGCGGTCAAGGGTCATGGGCGGCTCGGCGGGTGTCAGCGCCTGGGCGATGACATCGCCCCCGCCGCCCGAGGACGCCGGCGCCGGGCCGTTGCGGGTGAGGCCGAGCTTGCTGGTGCAGCCGGGCCACGGCGACCAGCCACGGCTGTTGTAGAGCTTGTAGGCCGCCTCGTCCTGCATCGCGGGCGGTGCCTGGTCCGGCCGGCCGGGGTAGCCGAGCCCCGACCAGGTGCGCTGGTCGAACTGGTAGGCCCCGTAGAAGCCGTTGCCCGTGTTGATGGCGTAGTTGCCACTGGACTCGCACTGGCGCAGCCGGCTGAAGTCCTCGGCGGTGGCTGCTCCGGCCGGGGCCGCGGTGACGGCAAGCCCGGTGCCGACCAGTGCCGTGACGGCTCCGGTGGTCCGCAGCGCGCGAGTGGCCGCCGAGGGTGGCTGCACGGCGCGGTGTCTGCCGCCGCGGCCGTTCGAACGGACGGGATCACGATCGTGCGACCGCATCAGGTGTCCTTCCCGTCGCCTGCGGGGTGAGCTGTCGGGTTCGGGCTGGAAGCTGCCCGGTCGCCGTCCAGGGGTGCCCGGAGCCCGTCTCCTCGGACGGGCGCGTTCCGGTGCGCTGTACCTGTGGCGGTGGCTTAACCCCTAGGACGCGTGGTGCGCGTCCGGATGTGGGTCCCCCGCTCCTGCCCTTGTATCGTCCGCTCTCGTTCCGGCCGGGTGGACGGGGGCAGGACTCGGCGTCCGTCCACGCGACCTCGCCCCGGGGGAGGCGAGTGGGCGGAACTGTAGCGAGATCTCCCTGGGCGGCGCAAATCCGGGTGGTTGTGAGGTATCAGGAAGGACCACATGAGAGCCACCCGAAGGGGTTGTTTTCCCCTACAGAAGGATGAGGCGGTCATCACGCCTGATCCCGACAACGTTACCGCTGCCGCGACGGGCGTCGCGCGGCGGGTCCCGTCTGGCGCGGACCGGCCGGATGCGGTCGTTGTGGATGTCCCGTCGAGGTGGGCGTGAAGCCGTCGAGCTGGGCGTGAACTCGGCGGGCTGGTCGGGACGGCGGCGGGCTGGTGCCGGGGTGGTCGTGAAGGAGATGTGAGCGCCCGGGGGCACGGGGCGGGGCTGTCGGGGGATCGCGCCGAGCCACGCTCGCCCGCCGGGGTCACCGGCGTGTGGCGGCGTCGGTCTGGCCAGGACCGGTGCTGTTGGCGTGGCTCGGCACGGCGACGGGCTGGGCGGCGGCGGTCGTGGAGAAGGACCGCGGGGGGAACCGCCGCATCGTTGTGACCGGTACCCATGGCCCGAGATGGTGGTAAGGCCCCCGCCACCGTACTGATCTTGCTGTGGCGGGAGCCGCCCGGTGCTGCGACACACGGATCGTTGGGGCGGTCCGCGTCGCGTTCCGCCGCCTGCGGCGGGGTCAACGCCGGGCGGTCGGTCCGTCGCACATCAGGGGAGACCGGTCAGCGGCCGCGTGGTGACGGGGCGGCTGCGATTGGCAGGTGCGAGTGCGCTTGCATCCAGGGCTCTCGGGCTGCGCGGAACGGGGTCTGTCCGGACCGGAGCGGGGAAGTCGGCGCGTGGGCTCGGCCTGAGGCAGGCCGGCGGGGAAGGCGCCGGGCCCGGAGGTGATCTGTGCTCGCACGGGATGCGCGTTGTCCAGCCTGGTTCCCCGGTCGGTTGGCAGAGCCTGGCGGGAGAACTGGCGGCCTTCGCGGAAGGGCGCAACGTGTCCGGCGGCAGTCAGCCAGCGCGCCGTGTTCGCCGGTAGGCGGGCGCGGGCAGGTGACCGGGCGGTCCGCTGCGTGGGATGGGGGCGTCAGCCGAAGGTGGCCGCCCAGGTCTGCGGCCCAAGGATCCCGTCGGCGATCAGGCCACGTGCCGCCTGGAAGTCACGCGCTGCGGCCGCGGACAGAGGCCCGTAACAACCGTCAACCGTCAGTGGGTATCCGAGCGAGTTCATCTTGCTCTGCCAGGTCCTGACCTCGTCGCTGACCTGGTTGTGAACGGACGGGGCGTAGTCGCGCCCCAGAGTCGGCAGGCCCGCGGTGGCGGGTTGTGCGACCAGGGATGTGCGCTCCGCCGCGCGGGAGGCCTGACTGCCCGCGCCTGACGACGAGGAACCGGGGAGAAGCTGGCTGCCACTCATTCCGCTGCCGCAGACCGGCCACTGGCCGAACCCGGAGCGGAGCGCGAGCTTCAGGGCTGCCTCGTCCTGCACGGCGGGCGGAGCCGTGTGTGGGAGCCCCGAGTACCCGAGGCTGCGCCAGGTGTTGGGGGAGAACTGGTAAGCGCCATAGTAGCCGTTACCGGTGTTCGTCGTGTAGTTGCCACCGGACTCGCATTGCCGCAGACCTTCCCAGGTCGTCGCGGCGCTCGCCGGTTGGCTGATGGCGATTGTGCCTCCGACCGCCGCTACAAGGGCGGTTACGGGGACGAAGGTGCGGGCCCGGCTGCGGGTACTGCTGCGGCGTTGTCGGCCACTGGTACGTGCGTCGGACATGCGTGAGTTTTCCTTCCCCACGCCTGCGAGGTGAGCTGTCGGGTTCGGGCAGGGAACAAGCCCGGCCGCGTGCCAGGAACTCCGGAAATCCTGTGCCTTCGGCAGCGAGGAAGAATTTTCTTCATCGGTGTCGTCGGCCTCGCGGCTTCACCCCAAGGACGCCTGACTTCGGCGCCCGGGATTTGGTTCCCCCGCTCCTGCCATCGGGTTTCTGTTTCCGGCGGATGGGGGCAGGGATTCGGCGTGCCACCCGTCGGGTGCCCGGCCTGTCTCCGGGCACGGCGAAGACCATAACCACGCTGTCCGGCCCGGCGACAAGCATTGAATGCCCTACGTGAAGAAGAGCACACCGCGGCGAGCCTCCTTGAGGTTCGTCGGGGCCGCTGGTATCGCGCGCGCAGGCGCGCTCATTAACTTGGCTGGCGCTCCGGGACGGGCGATTAGAGACGGCTGATCACGCTCGCGAAAGATCGCGGGCAATGCCTGCGCTGTGGTCAATCGACCGGAATATGCGCCGACGCTATCCGGCCGGCGTCGCGCTGTCAGCAGCGAGTCAAAGAATTCATATCGTCGTGCTGATGGGACCTCGCGTGCCGCGTGGTGTGAGATACGCAACTGTAACTATGTGTTAACTCAAGTGTATCTTGCGTTGCCATGCCCGGAGTGCTGGGGGGTCTTCCGGGTGCGTCGAGTGACGCTTCCGTTGCGGCCTTGTGGATCTTGCGGGGCATCTGTGCGGGCCTGCGAAGTCATGCGACCTCGACCCACTTGGTGCCTCTCTGTGTCTCTTTGGTCTCGGAGGGTCGTACCGGGACGGATGGGATCCGCGGTATGACCACTCAGGAGTCCAGACACGGCGGGACTACTTCTGGAGAAGAGGACACGGTGCGGCCACAGCCCGTTCGCGGGGGCTGCGGCGCAGGCGCCCGGTGCCCGGTGCACGGCCGCCGGCTCGGTGCTGGTCCGGCCACTCGAGGCCGGTCCGGCCAGAACGAGGCCCGCGAGCGCCAGGCGCGCGGACGGGCGGGCTGCTGTGCCCTTGATGGTGTCCTGGGCGGTTATGCCGAGGGGTGGTGCGCCTGAGCGGCGCATGATCTTCCTGGGATGCCGCCGGGTGGACCGGCTGTCCGCTCCTCCACCCCGGTGGACAGGGCGGTGCACCCCGGCGGACAGGGCGGTGCGGATGGTCATCGGTGCGCGGCATCGCCGGGCGGGTGTGTCGTCACACGGCTCGGGTGACCGGTCCGGGCGGCGGACAACCGGCCGCCCGGGCCACCGGGAGCGCCGATGCGCAGTGAACGCAGTGAAGAGGTGAAGAGGAAGGTGAAGAGGAAGAGGTGGGGCGGTGGGGCGTCGTGCAGTGCGCCAGAGATGCGCTGCCGCGGGAGGGATACTCCCGGGGGACACGAGCGCCCCCGGGAGAACGAAAGCGGACCCTCGTCCGGTCTGCGGGTCAGACCCCGATCGAGCGGCCGGTCGAGCGGAGGTCCTCACAGGCCTGGGCCACGCGGGCGGCCATCGCGGCCTCGGCGGCCTTCCCGTAGGTGCGCGGGTCGTAGGCCTTCTTGACCCCGACCTCGCCGTCCACCTTCAGGACGCCGTCGTAGTTACGGAACATGTGGTCCGCGATGGGCCGGGTGAAGGCGTACTGGGTGTCTGTGTCCACGTTCATCTTGATGACGCCGTAGTCGAGCGTCTCGCGGATCTCCGAGAGATCTGATCCGCTTCCGCCGTGGAAGACGAGGTTGAACGGCTTGGCGTCGGCCGCGAGGCCGAGCTTGCCCGCAACGTGCTCCTGGCCCTCCCGGAGGATCGAGGGGCGGAGCTTGACGTTTCCGGGCTTGTACACGCCGTGGACGTTGCCGAACGTCGCGGCCAGCATGTAGCTTCCCTTCTCCCCGGTGCCGAGCACCTCCGCGGTGCGGAACATGTCGCCGGGGGTGGTGTAGAGCTTCTCGTCGATCGCGCCGACGACACCGTCCTCCTCGCCACCCACGACACCGATTTCGACCTCGAGGACGATGCGCGCGGCGCGACAGTCGGCGAGCAGCTCGTCCGCAATTTTGAGATTTTCCTCCAGCTCCACCGCGGAGCCGTCCCACATGTGGGACTGAAACAGCGGGTCGCGTCCCTGCGACACGCGTTCCCGAGAGATGGCGATGAGCGGGCGGATATAGGTGTCCAGCTTGTCCGCGGGGCAGTGATCCGTGTGCAGAGCGATGTTCACGGGGTACGCCTTGGCGACATGATGCGCGTACTCGGCGAGAGCCTCGGCCCCGAGCACCATGTTCTTGATGGTAGTTCCCGAGAGGAATTCGGCGCCGCCGGTCGATACCTGGACGATTCCGTCGCTGCCGGCTTCGGCGAAGCCCCGCAGCGCGGCGTTGAGGGTCTGCGAGGATGTCACATTGATGGCGGGGTAGGCATAGGCGTTCGACTTCGCCCGGCTGAGCATCTCGGCGTAGACGTCTGGGCTGGCGATGGGCATCGGTGGAGCTCCTCGAAAGGTGTAGGGGCGCCCGGCCGCCAGGTGACGCGAAGCCACCGTGGGCCGTGGCACCGGATGCGCCGCCGAACCCGCCACCGGGCCCCGGATACCCGGAGACCGGTCGCGCCCGACGCGTGCCGACGGCAGGTGTTTGCCGAAGGGTATGTCGTCACCCGGCTCGGACGGGTGTGGTTCCACGCGACATCGCCGGATGCTGCTCGGATGTCGCCTCGGGGCCGCCGCCGGCCGGCAGACTGGGTCTGTGGACATCGAGAGCCTGTCTGGGATGACCCTGTACGCAATCCTCTTCGCGGTGATATTCGTCGAGAGCGGGGTCCTGGTCGGCTTCTGGCTTCCCGGTGACACCGTGCTGTTCGCGGCAGGTCTGCTGGCGGCCGACCCGGCCGCGAACGTGTCGATCGTCGTGATCGCGATCGGTGTGCCGGTGGCCGCCACCCTCGGCGCCGTTGTGGGATACATCACAGGTCATCGGCTCGGTCGGCCGTACCTCGAGCGCCGGCACACCACGGCGCTGGCCCGGACCGAGGACTTCTACCGCCGGTTCGGTGCCGCCACCCTCGTCGCCGCGCGCTTCGTCCCCTGGGCCCGGACCTTCGCCCCGGTGCTGGCCGGCGCCGTGTCGATGCCCCGGCACCGCTTCGGGACGGCCGTGGTCACCGGGGCGCTGGTGTGGGGCACCGGCCTCGTCCTGCTCGGCTACGCGGCGTCCTCCGTACCGGGCCTGCGCGACGCCGCGTTGTGGATCGGAATCGTGGTCATCGTGGTCTCCGTCCTGGCCGGTGTGGCCGGCGAACTGCTCCGGCGCCGGGTGGCGCGGCTGCGGGGAGCGGAGGGCACAGGCGGAACGAGTGCCGGTTGACAGGGGGGGTCCGGGTGGCTTTCCTGCTGGGTGGGTGTCGTTCCTCCTGGCGGCGGCCGATCCGTACGGTTACTGATCGCCGCGCCCATCAGGCGGGCGAGCGGTCAGGTTGCCGATCACACTGAAGGCGGAATGCGGTCAGCATCTCCTGAGCGCCCCCGGGCGCCCGGCTCGTCCCGGCCTTCGCGACGGTTACGGCCGTTCGGTGCGGTCGGCTGGTCAGGCCGCGCCCGGCAGCGCCGTGCTGCCGGCGGATGCGCGGTCATGACGGTGGTGCTGCTGGGGCTGGTGGCCGCGGCCGGCGTCGGTGTCCCCTCCCGAGGCGTGGCCTTCCTGGAGTCCCCACCGGTCCTCGTGGGAACGGGCGGGCCGTTCCCACCGGAGGCCGGCCCACGGCCGGGCGGTTCCACCGGCGGCGGGGACCTGAGCCCCACACCGGCTTCCAGGGACCGGCGAGCCGCGCTGGCCATCCCCGACGCGCCGCGAGCCGCGCGGGTACCGATCGCCAACCCACCCGGAGCCGACACGCATGCCGCGGCCGGCCCGCCGCCGTCAGTAACGACACCGCCGCGGGCTCGCGGTTCCGCGGAACCCGCCGAGCGCGGCGGCCGCCCGGCCCCGACCGCGGCGCCGTCCGGAGCGGTCGGTACCGGGCCTGTCCGACCCGAAGCCGCGCCTGGGCTGCCTGCCCCCTCCGAGGCAGCCCCCGCCGACGCGGCCCGACCTGCACCAGTGCCGCCCGAGCCGGGCGGTTCCGGCCCCAGCGCTCCGCGCGTGGATCCGGACGGCGCCGCATCACCTGGCGCGGATCCAGGTCCGGGCGGTCCAGGTCCGGGCAGTCCAGGGCCAGGCGGTCCCGAGGCAGACGATCCGGAGCAGGATCGTCTCGGATCCACCAGCGCGCCGCCGGTGGATCCGCGGCCGGTGCCAGCCGCGGTTCCGGAAGCGGCACCGGTGGACGGCGCCAGCGCGGCGAGTACCGATACCGGCGCAGACACGTCGCGTCCGGAAACCGCCCCGGCCGAGCCGGCTCCAGCGGCTCCAGGGGCTCCCGTGCCGTCCGTGCCGTCCGGCGAACGTCCGGCCGAGTCCGCTGGCGGGACCGGGGAGGAGCACACGGCGCTCATCGCGGAGCTGGTCGAGCGGACCAACGCCCGACGCGCCGCGGCCGGCTGCCCGCCGCTGGCGATCGACGTCCGGCTGAGTGCAGCCGCCCAGGCCCACAGTGAGGACATGGCTGCCGGCAACTATTTCGCTCACACGGCACAGAACGGCCGGTCGCCGTTCGACCGGATCGCCGCGGCCGGGTACTCCTTCTCGGTCGCGGCCGAGAATCTCGCGGCCGGGCAGCGGGCCCCGGCCTCCGTGGTGGCGGACTGGATGGCCAGCCCGGGGCACCGCGCTAACATCCTGAACTGCGAGCTCACTCAGGTGGGAGTCGGGCGGGCGAGTGGTGGCGACTACGGCACCTACTGGGTGCAGGACTTCGGCACGCCGTAGCCGTTGCGGCGCTGCGGCACCGGAGCGCGGCCGCTGCCTGGTACTCCTGCTCCGGCCAGGTGGGCGCCAGTAGATCACGTATTGTCTGGTCCGGAACGGACTGGTGTGTCGGGTCCCGGCCACCGGCGCGCGCGGAGCGCGGACCAGCCGGGTGGTTGGGCAGCGGGTGGGAGGGCTATTGGCTCGGTCGGTGGTCACCGGCGCGGCCGGATTCCTCGGCGGCGCTGTGGCGCATGAGCTCCGTCGGCGCGGCGACGAGGTCGTCGCACTCGACGTCCGGCGCGGCCCCGGAATCACCCTGGCCGATGTCACCGCCTCCGGCGACTGGGAGAAGGCCCTCGACGGCGCTGACCTGCTCATCCACGCCGCAGCGGTCGGTATGGGGGGCGTGGGTGAACTGACCCCGGTCCGGGCGGGGCGTCCGACACCGCCGAGCAGGGTCACCGCCGCCCAGATGCGCAGGGTGCTGCTCGGCGGCACCGCGACAGTGCTGGACGCCGCGCAGCGCGCCGGTGTCCGGCGGGTCATCCACCTGTCCTGCGTGAGCGCGCTCGGCGACGACGCACCGCCGCTGGCGGACGAGTCCGCGCCGATCGGCCTGACCGGCGAGCCCCGCGCCGACGCGATCGCCGCTGCCGAGCAGACCGCCAGCGCGGCGGCGGCCCACGGCGCGCCGGTCACAGTGCTGCGGATCGCGGACGCCTACGGCCCGCGCGCCGGGCGTTGGACGCTGTGGCCTGTGCTGCTCATGCGCGCCGGCCGCTTCGTCCTTGTCGACGGCGGGCGCGGCCAGCTCAGTCCCGTCCACGTCGATGACGTGGTGGCAGCGGTGACCGCCGTCGCCTCCGCGCCCACCGAGGTCGTGGCCGGCCAGGTGCTGCATGTGACAGGCCCGGGCTCGTCGACGGGCGCCGAGTTCTTCGGCCGCTACGCCGCGCTGGCCGAGGTCAGACCGCCGAGATCCGTTCCCGCCCGGCTGTGCGAGGTCGTCGACGCGGTGGACCGCCTGCCGAGCCGCCGGCCCGCGTCGGCGGCCCGCCGCCCCGGTGTGCTGCGGGGCCTCGGCGCGGCGTTGGCCTCCCACGTGGACCCGCGGATCCGGGTGGATCTCGGCCCTCTGACGATCCAGGATCTGACCAGGGCCAGTGCCGTCTCCGGCCGGCGGATCACCGAGCTCGTCGGGTGGCAGGCCCGGGTGGATCTCGACGAGGGCATGCGCCGCACGGGCGCCTGGCTGCGAGACCGTGGGCTGCTCGGCGTCGCGGAACCTGCGCGTCGTGGGTGAGGGTCCCACCCTCACGACGGCGCGGATGCGCGCGCTTCCCCTGACTGTCTGGAACTCCGGTTTCGTCGCCGAGGAACTGGCGCAGGCCATGGTCGCGGCCGGTCGCGGCCAGCCGGTCCGGTTGGCCGCGGGAGAGCTGTTCGGCGGCGCGCTCGACTCCGCCGCGGCCGGGCCGGCGGACTCCGCCGCCATCGATCCCACCGGCGTGCGCAGAGAGCTGCGTCGCCGGGTGGGCGCGGGCCGGGGCATCCTGACCTGGGTGCTGCGCAACACGGACGGCGCGGCTCTGGGGCTGTTGGCGGCGGACGCCCACGGTGCGCGGGCCGCGATCGGGGTGCGGGTGAGTCACACCTATCGGCGTGACGGCTATGCCAGCGAGGCCGTTTGTGCCCTGGCGGGCTGGCTGGAATCGCGTGGGGCGATCGTCGGGACACGGGTCCGCGTTGGGGACGTGGTGGGAAAGCGGCTGGCGCAGTCAACCGCTTTCGTGCCGACCGGCGTCCTGCTCACCGAACGCCGTCGGCTGTGGATCCGTCCGCCCGCCTGACCGTTCGGGGTGGCCCTGTCGTGGCGGGGTTGTTCTTCCAGTGATCAGTAACGCAACGTAAGCTTTGGCGGTGGCGCGGGCGGCCTGGTTTCCTCGGCCACGGGTCCGCTGCCGGGTGGGGCGGCAGGGCTGGTGCGGCGGTTCCGGGGCGGCCGCGTGGGCGCCCGTATCCCCCAAACGTGCCATAAGAGCTGGTCAACGCTTCCGTCTCACCCCCCGGAGGTGGTATCCCTGAGAACCCTCCAGGGCTCGGGGTGTCGGCAATCCGACAAGGTTTCTTCGTGGTTTGGTGGACGCCAGGGCCCGGCCGGACACGCCGGTACAACAGCCCCCTGTTCAGAACGTGACGTCCTGGGGCACCATAGGAGTCGATGTCGCAACCGGTAGTCGGCCCGCCGGCTACCGGCCAACGGCATCAACGACGTCACGGGGGGCACGTCGTGGTCTGGCAGGGGTACCCGCACGATTGCGTCACCCGCGTCCCTGGGAGGTCGGCACGATGAGCGTGGATGCCCGTCAAGGAGTTCCCACGGGAACTCTGTCGAGCGAGGTCACCTACGACCATCTGATCATTCCGCCGCACTGGCGGCGACCGGCCGGCTCGGCGCCCGGGAAGCCCAACACCCTCTTCCCTGTCGACGAGCAGGCTGCCGCGCCGCCGCCGGGCCCGGCCGTCACCGGTGCGTCGCCGATCAATCCGGTGACCGGTCCGGTGACCGGCCCGCTGCTTGTCGGCACCACGGCGCGCGCCTTCGCCAAGCTGGACGATCTCGTCCGGCTCAGTGAGGACGACCGCGCGGTGATCGACGGCCGGCGGGCCGAGGCCGAGCGGGCGCTGCGGTCGATCTTCCCGCCGCGCTGCGCGCTGCCGCTGGTCGGCGTCGCCACCATCGGCTCGGCCGGGCGCGACACGATGATCCGCCCGCTCGACGAGGTGGACATCTTCGTGGTCTTCAGCGCCGCGAACAGCGCGTGGAAGCGCTTCCGGTGGGATTCCCGGGACCTGCTCGTCTGTGTCCGCAACGCCATCGGCGGTGACCGGGTGCAGACGATCGGCACCCGCGGCCAGGCGCTGCGCATCGTGTACGACGCCGCTCCGGACGTCCACCTCGTGCCGGCCTTCGACCACCCGCGTGCCGGCTACGTCATTCCGGACCGGATCGGGGGCTGGCTGCCCACCAGGCCCGAGCGGCACGCCAGCTGGACCATGGACCTCGGTCCCCGGGTGATCTCCGCGGTGCGGCTGCTGAAGGCGTGGAACCGGGTCTGCGGAAGCCACCTGCGCTCCTTCCACATCGAGGCGCTCGCCGGGCAGGTGCTCGCCGGCCGCGGGCTCAACACCCGCCAGGGCGTCGCCGAGGTGTTCCGCTACATGGACGAGGTGGGTCTCGCCGTCGGCGATCCGTCGGACATTCGCGGCGACCTGTCCAGCTACCTGCGCCCGGACGACCTCCATGACCTGGGGGCGGGCGTCCGGCAGGCACGGATCTACGCCGAGCGGGCGGTGGCGGCCGAGCGTGCCGGGAACCACGCGGAGGCCGTGAGCCTGTGGGGCGCCGTCTTCGGCCCGGAGTTCCCCACCTTCGGCTGACCTGCGGATGGGCTGGCGCCGAGACCGGCGCTAGGGCCTGTTCCGGGTCCGGATCACAGGCGGGATGGTCGTCTTTCGTGTTCGGGTGCTCCAGCTGGTAGCACGGTTGTATGACCCGTGGCGACCTGACCGACGGCGAGTGGGAACTGATCGAACCGCACC
>NZ_JBFLUG010000450.1:0-871 GCF_041008525.1 Parafrankia sp. FMc2
GACCCGAACATCCTGGTCGTCCTCGACGCCGGCTATGACGTCACCCGCCTGGCCTTCCTGCTGGCCGACCTGCCCGTCGACCTCGTCGGCCGGCTGCGGTCCGACCGCGTCTTCCGCCTGCCCGTCCCGCCTCGCCGGCCGAAGGCGTCCGGCCGGCCACCGCGGCACGGCCCCGAGCTGCGCCTGGCCGACCCGGCCAGCCTGCCCACCCCGGCGGTCATCACAACCACCGACACCAGCAGGTACGGCACCGCGGTCGCCACCGCCTGGGACCGGGCCCACCCCCGGCTGACCCGCCGCGCCGGCTGGGAGCAGCACACCGGCCAGCTCCCGATCATCGAAGGCACCCTGATCCGTCTCGTCGTCGACCGTCTCCCGGGTGAACGCAACCCGAAACCGCTCTGGCTGTGGCACTCCACCGCCAGCGCCAGCGCCGCCGACGTCGACCGCGCCTGGCAGGCGTTCCTTCGAAGATTCGATCTTGAACACACCTTCCGGCTGTTCAAGCAGACCCTGGGCTGGACCGCCCCGAAGATCCGTGACCCCCACGCGGCGGACCGCTGGACCTGGCTCATCCTCGCCGCCTACACCCAGCTCCGGCTCGCCCGCGCGCTCACCACCGACCTGCGCCGCCCCTGGGAACGACCCGCCGAGCCCACGCGGCTGACTCCGGCCCGTGTCCGCCGCGGATTCCGGAACCTCCGCCCGAAGACACCGCTTCCGGCCCGCGCACCGAAACCCGCCCGACCCGGCCCCGGACGCCCACCCGGCCGCGCCAACCGACGACAGGCGATCATCCAACCAGTCGGGAAGGCCACGGACAGGTCAACAGCCGCAGGACCTGAAGGACAGACAAGTTAAACAACAAGCT
>NZ_JBFLUG010000451.1:0-835 GCF_041008525.1 Parafrankia sp. FMc2
AGCCAGTCGAGGTTGGACCGCACGGTGTGCAGGGCGTCGAACGACACGAACGCCCCGGCGAGGTCCAGAGGGGCCAGCAGCGCACGGAACTCGGTGGTCTCGTTGCTTTTCGCGTCGATCTCCCGCTGGCCGACGAGCGCCCCGGGCCCGTGGGAGGCGACACCGAGCAGGTGGACCTGGCTGCCGTCCGCGCGTTTCGCACCCCGGCTGGTCTTCCCGTCCACCGCGTACGCCCGCACCGATACCGCCTCGCCGGGAACAGCGGCACGACCCTCGGCGTCCGACGCCCCGGCCGAGGAGGCATCCACATCGGCGAGATCAGCCGGAAGATCGGCGAGCGGAGGAGCGAGCAACGCCGCCGCGAGCATCTGGTCATCGACCTTGTCGAGGAACCGGCGGATCGTCGCCTCGTCGGGCAGCCGATGCCCGTCCCACGGATTCCACGGCAGCCGTAACCGGACCCGCTCCGCCCAGCTCGTCGCCGCCAGCCACTCGGTCACCGCCGTGATCCGGTCATGCCCGGCCGCGGTCACCACGCACAGCCAGACCGCGGCCAGCACCGGTAACGGGTAGACCCGCCCGCGAACGGACCGATGATCCGGTACCGCCGCCAACCGATCCCAGATCCCCGCACGCGACACGGCCTCGGCTCCCACCACCTCGGCCGCGGCACGCGACAATACGCCCACAGGCACGCCGCACCCCAGACCACGAAGACATAAGACACCTCCGTGATCTACAAGCGGCGTGCCTGCTTGTCTGCGAACGACACGTGGTCCCACCGGCCCGCCCCCACGAACCGGTCACGGCCAGCCCGACCCAGGCAGACCCGACC
>NZ_JBFLUG010000452.1:0-834 GCF_041008525.1 Parafrankia sp. FMc2
CAGGCCCTGACAGATCGGGCAGCGGCCATTCTGCTTGTTGAGCAGGCTGGTGCGGCGCCATCCGATCGGCGGCGTGCCGTCACCGTTCCTGTGTTTCCGGCGGCGGCGTTGGGCCCAGTACCCGGCCAGGATCGGGTCGTCCGGAGACGCCCTTCCCTTGACCAGGTCGTGGCGCACGATTTTTGTCCAGGCAAAACGTACTAGAAAGGCGCCGGAGTCCCTGTCTCCAAATACCCATCTGTCTTGCCTGGTCGGGTGGAAACGGCCGTAGTACCGGGCGACGATCCGCCGCCTTCCCCGATGGTTGTGGCGGAAGAGCGCCCACTTGTAGGTCAGCCTCCACAGATAGTCGTCCAGTGCATGGAACGTCTCTGTGGACACCACACCCCGGTAGTAGGCAGCCCACCCGCGGATGATCGGGTTGAGCGCACGGATGACCGCGCTCGCGTTGGCCCCGCGCAGGGCCTTCGCTGCGTCGGCCAGCCGCGCCCGGACACGCGTGACCGCATCCTTGCTGGGTTTTATTATCAGCTTCGACCTGTAGCGCCGGACGTTGAACCCGAGGAAATCGAAGCCCTCGTCGAGGTGGACCACACGGGTCTTGTCCCCGTTGAAGGCCAGTCCTCGAGCCGCCAGCCACGGCGTCAGCCGGGTTTTGACCTGTTCGGCCTGTTCCTGGCTGTCGCACAGCGCCACGAAGTCGTCGCAATACCGTACCAGCACCGGTGTGCCCGTAATTGTTTCCTCGGACTTCCGGTAAGGATTCCACCTGTAGACGGTGCCTGCAGCCTGTTCCATTCCGTGCAGCGCGATATTAAAGAGTAACGGACTGAT
>NZ_JBFLUG010000453.1:0-834 GCF_041008525.1 Parafrankia sp. FMc2
TCGGTGATCCATCCACAGGCTACAGGCAAGGGGAAGACCGGAAGGGTGAATAAGGTGAAGCCTCGATGGAAGCCTCGTTAAGAAAGAACGCCGGTGATGGGATGCCGATACGGCGGTTAGGGCCTGCCGTTGAGAAACGGCGGTGGCAGCCGGGGGTATGTGCTTGGCTGCGCGAGCACCACGGCTCCGGGGTAGAGAGGACACCCGACACCGGTCGCATCTCACACGTGCGGAACGCGGAAACCTCGCTACGGTCCGGGGAAGTTGACCTGTCCCCGGTAAGCCGACCGTAAGGGGGGCTGAATCCCGTGGCGAGACAGGATGGCTCGAGAAGCGAACGGCGGCATGTCGAAAGGCAACAGGAAAGCGGGCGCAGGTGGCTGGACCTCCACCCGGCCGTATCCGTATAACTGGCCGCATACCAGGCCTGGTGCCTGGGTCCGAAAGGAAGCTGACGCGAGCCGGGTAGCCCTTTGAACGAGTCGATGCCCACGAACCGCCAGAATCCGAGGAGCATGTTAGGCGCCATGGAGCAGGACATGACCACCACCACCGTCGATATGGCGGCGGTCGGCGTGTCCCACGCCATGGTGAACGGATCCGAGGAGCCACTCGACTGGGACGCCCTTGACTGGCGGACTGAGGAGAACAAGGTACGGCGGCTACGGCAGAGGATCTTCAAGGCGGCGCAGGCAGGCGACTGGAAACAGGTGCGCAACCTGCAGAAGCTCATGCTGCGCAGCCGAGCCAACACGCTGGTCAGCGTGCGGCAGGTGAGCCAGCGCAACACCGGCCGCCGTGCCGGTGGCGTCGACGGGCGGGTCGCCCTGACCT
>NZ_JBFLUG010000454.1:0-834 GCF_041008525.1 Parafrankia sp. FMc2
CGCCGTCACCAGCGACGCACGTCCAGGTGGGAACGGGCCATCGGGCACTGGCCCGGGACTATATCGCCGGTATCAGCCGGCCCTCCTTCCGATACATCCACTTGTCACGTGCGACCTCGTGTCGCACCTCGGATCCGTTGTTATCCGCGGGTATCCGCAGGTCACGAGTGAACCGCAGGTAGTCGGCTTCGCGGTCCACGAGCCGGCACGCCAGCGCGTGGCGGGCAGCCATGAGTTTCGTGCCCCGCGGTGAGGTCTGGGTGATCCCGATGTGGGCGGCGTGGCGCAGGGCCCGGGTGTGGGCCACGAGGTCGGCCGGGTCGATCGGCGTGCCGGTGGTGGCGGCGTCGGCGGTGAGACGGTGCAGGGAGACGAGAGCGTCGGCGGCCTGCGCGGCCCAGCACCAGGTCCCGGCCGGGGCGGTGTCGCTCACGGCCTGCAGTTCACGCAGCACGTGGGCGACACAGAGCTGGTGGGTGACGCCGGTGTAGGTGTCGTACGGGGACCAGGCGTCGTGGACCACGACGCCGGTGAAGCCGGTCAGCACCCCGAGGGCGTCGATCCCGGCGGTTCCACGCTTCGGATGGCAGTCGAGGAGGGTGTACTTCCCGGTGCGGGCGACGTGCACCCAGTGCAGTTTCCCGGCGACCCGCAGCCCGGTCTCGTCCGCACCGACCACCTCGGCGCCGGCGAGCAGGTCACGGACAGCGGTGAGGAAATCTTCCAGGTCGGTGGCGGCGCGGGCGGCCATCGCCGCGACCGTGCCCGCGGACAGCGGTATCCCGACCAGCTCGGCGAGCGCGGTCGCGGTCCGGTCCTTCGACAGGAACTGGC
>NZ_JBFLUG010000455.1:0-832 GCF_041008525.1 Parafrankia sp. FMc2
GACACACCCGGACCCTACGGTCTGGTCAACCACGCGGCGCCAACACCCCCGGGTCGCCGGGTCATCGAAGAGCCCCAGCCTGCCACGAAACCAAAAACCGACGATCTACGAGACCTGACCAGTTACGCGGCCTGGAACCCGGCATATCGCCTCTGCGATCCTCCCTATAGCTCTTACTTCGACCTCGGATTTCGCATAGCCGTCTATCCTCCGGAAGGTGGGGAAGTGGAATGAATATGACTGACCTGGTGGCATCGGGAGATACTCTAACAGCTCGGGAGATCGATTCAGCATGGCGAGTTTTGTTAGATTCTGGTGCGGGATATCCACAGGTTCCGCTTCCAGATTATGTGCAGGCTCTCGATCTTGGTTCTTTGCGAGCTCGCCGAGTCATTGGATCGGTTTACGGTACCTGACGATTACTGCTGCATCCTGTGGAGAGTTTGCCAGGGCAGTCCTTCGGCTACCGTAGGGGCTCTCGATGGATACCCGGTAGCAAATCGCAGGCCGCGCGCTGAATCGCTCCTAATTGCACCCGCGCGAGAGCCCGAATACTATCGCGAGCGACTTACGATTCATGCGAGGTATCTTGAGGTCTACTAACTAGAAACTAAGTTATCGGAGCGTTGGTCGGTCGGCGTCGAGATTCTGAGAATGTCGTGAGATGATTGAATCATGGAACAAGGGTCCGGTTCTCGCATTCCTCCTGACTTGGGCCATTTAGTGCGTGCCGTGGATGGCGTCGAGGGCTGTCTGGAGGTCGTCGGGGAGGGGGTCGGCGGCGGTGATGGTGTGGTCGCCGGCCTGGATGGTGATGGTGCGGTAGCGGCGG
>NZ_JBFLUG010000456.1:0-828 GCF_041008525.1 Parafrankia sp. FMc2
TACACCCTCAGCCCGATGCAACCGGCGGATCTCCGCCCAGTCCTCCACCTTCAGCACCCCTCCTACCTCAGCAGGGGGTCAACTTTCGCGGCCCCCCAGGGGGTCAGTTTTCCGGAGGCTGCGACAGTCCGCGCCCCGCTGAGCGCACGCTGTGGAAACGGCCCGAAATATCACGGCGGAGGGTCAGGTTCAAGGCGCTCAACGGAGAGACAAAAACCTGGTCAGAGGCGGTGGGCAGGGACGGGGTCGAACCGCCGACCTTCCGCTTTTCAGGCCGAACTGACCGTCATTTCAACGTCCGCGGACGTACGTTTTCGGCCGTGGAAGGCCGCCGACGTACATGGTTGTTCGCCAACGTTGCTACAGATCTTGGATGGTCGGGGTCTGTTTGATCACATCCGGTCCGTCCGGGTATGACCCGGCCGTGCTCGGCCCTTGCCGCTGGCATGAGGTATGCGGATGGTGGCGCGCTTACCGCGCAGGGTCGTGCCCGTCGGGAAGCGGTCCGGGCGCAGGCGGCGGACCTGTTCGCCGCCGGGGTCGACCCGGTCGAGGTCGCCGGGCGGCTGCGGGTGAGTACGAAGTCGGCCTACCAGTGGAAACGGCTCTGGAAGGCCGGTGGCGTCGCGGCGCTGGCGTCGCGGGGGCCGAGTGGGGCGTCGTGCCGCCTGTCGGACCGTCAACTCGACCGGCTACGGGCCGAACTGGACCGGGGTCCGGCCGCGCACGGCTGGCCCGACCAGCGCTGGACCCTGGCTCGGGTGACCCTGCTGATCGGCCGGCTGTTCCACACCCGCTACACCCTGCGCGGCACGTCGTATCTGCTGC
>NZ_JBFLUG010000457.1:0-821 GCF_041008525.1 Parafrankia sp. FMc2
CGCACCGCCCCCATACCGCCCATCATCGGCCACCCGGACACACCAGCCCGCTACCGACCGCACCCCCGCCCCGGCACCCGAGCCGGGAAGCATCCCCATATCAAGATAATCAACGCTGTTGACGGCCACAGCTCCCACAGTCGATCTTGACGGGAGGTGGGGGCCGTACTGCTCAGGCCCGGGATCCCCAGCCGTTACCGGGCACCAGACCGGCGGTCAGACCGTTCCCGGCGAGTGGGGCAGGCCCGTGCGTGGAACCGCTCCGCTCACCGGGCTTCCCACAACCGCACCGTCCTGTCCTCGGAGCTGGTGGCGAGGGTGCGCCCGTCCGGGGAGAACACCACCGACTCCACCCAGTCGGTGTGGTCGGTGAGGGGCTCCCCGAGGGGGGTCGGGCGGGCCGGGTCGGTCACGTCCCACAACCGCACCGTGCCGCTGGCGTCGGCGGCGCCGACAACGTCGCCGTCGCCGCCGCCGGTGGCGAGGGTGCGCCCGTCCGGGGAGAACACCACCGACCACACCCTGCTGGTGTGGTCGGTGAGGGGCTCCCCGAGGGGGGTCGGGCGGGCCGGGTCGGTCACGTCCCACAACCGCACCGTGCCACTGCCGCTATCGCCCTCGCCGCCGCCGGTGGCGAGGGTGCGCCCGTCCGGGGAGAACACCACCGACCACACCCAGTCGGTGTGGCCGGTGAGGGGCTCCCCGAGGGGGGCCGGGCGGGCCGGGTCGGTCACGTCCCACAACCGCACCGTGCCGCCGTCGCCGTCGCCGTCGCCGTCGCCGCCGCCGGTGGCGAGGGTGCGCCCGTCCGGGGAGAACAC
>NZ_JBFLUG010000458.1:0-818 GCF_041008525.1 Parafrankia sp. FMc2
TATCTGATCTTCGTGCGGGTGTGTGGCTGGTTGGTTCTCCTCGGCCGTTCGTCAGCCTCGAAGGACATCGAGCTGCTGGTGCTGCGGCATGAGGTCGCGGTGCTGCGCCGTACCCAGCCCAAGCCCCGGTGGGACTGGGCGGACCGGGCGGTGCTCACCGCACTGATCCGACTCCTGCCCAGAGCGCTGCGAGCGCACCGGCTGGTCACGCCCGGCACCGTCCTGCGGTGGCACCGCCGCCTGATCACACGGACATGGACCCATCCACAGCGGATGGGTCGGCCACCGGTCGGCACGGAGATCGTGACCCTCATCGAGCGGCTCGCGACCGAGAACACGACGTGGGGCTATCAGCGGATCCAGGGCGAGCTCCTCAAGCTCGGTCACCGGGTCAGCGCCTCCACGATCCGCCGGGTCCTGAAGTCCCTGGGGCTGCCCCCGGCTCCGCAACGGCAGACCGACACGACGTGGCGGCAGTTCCTGCGCACCCAGGCCTCGACGATGCTGGCCGTGGACTTCTTCCACGTGGTGCGACGCGAGGTCGCAATGTGTGAGTGAGCGGAACGAGAGGAGGGTCGACGTGGTCGACGATTCGGCTCCGGGCTAGTGCTCACAGCCCGTCCCCGCCTCCGGCATGCGTCGCGTATGCACTCCATGCGCGGGGTGTGAAGCCCGGGGGGAAGCCCAAGGGTCGGTGATCCATCCACAGGCTACAGGCAAGGGGAAGACCGGAAGGGTGAATAAGGTGAAGCCTCGATGGAAGCCTCGTTAAGAAAGAACGCCGGTGATGGGATGCCGATACGGCGGTTAGGGCCTGC
>NZ_JBFLUG010000459.1:0-814 GCF_041008525.1 Parafrankia sp. FMc2
CGTACCGGTGGAGCCCGAGGGCGCGCTCGCGGCGCGTACCCGCGCCCGCTACGCCGAGGTCCACGCGCTGGTCGCGACCGGCCTGCCACTGTCCCGCGTCGCCGAGCGGCTCCGGCTCGACCGCAAGACCGTACGCCGGTTCGCACGCGCCGCCACACCGGAGGAGCTGCTCGGCACCGGGCCCGTCGGCCGGCCCAGCGCCCTCGACGAGCACGCCGCTTACCTTGTCGCCCGGTTCACCGAGGGCGCCACGAGCACCAGCCTGCTGCGGGAGAAGTTGCGCGAACGCGGCGTCCACGTCAGCGAACGCACGGTGCGACGGTTCCTAACCCGGCTGCGCGCCGGCACCCCACCCGTACCCGAACAGCCGGCGGACCCGACCCGCCGGGAGGTGACCGGAGCACTCACCCGCCACCCCGACAACGTCGACGACGGCGACAAGACACGCCTCGCCGAGCTGTGTGACCGCTGCCCCGAGCTGGCCCTTGCCCGTGACCTGGTCGCCTCATTCGCCGACCTGCTCGTGCACCGCCGCGGTCTCGAGGCGCTCGAAAGCTGGGCCGGACGGGCCGAGGCCAGCCCGCTGCCCGAGCTACGTGGGTACGCCTCCGGTCTGCGCGCCGACTGGGACGCGGTCGCCGCCGGGTTCACGTTGCCCTGGAGCTCCGGCCAGGTAGAAGGCCAAGTCAACCGGATCAAGATGCTGAAACGTCAGATGTACGGCCGCGCCGAGCCCGATCTGCTCCGCAAGCGCGTCCTCCTCGACCGATAGAGATCATCACACCCTCCTTCACGGAATTTGCGCCAGAGCCAC
>NZ_JBFLUG010000045.1:0-58884 GCF_041008525.1 Parafrankia sp. FMc2
TATACTATGTCCTCTCTGGTCTCGTGGTCTCGGATATGTGTATAAGAGACAGCTTCTCCACCGCCCCCGCTTCGGTCGTCGCGGCTGTCCCCACCGGACCGCCCGGACAGCGTCCGCTCCAGCTCGGACCATGCCAGCGGCGGATTCCACCAGCTCACGTCGTGTCGCTCCGCATCTCCACCGGCTCCCGGCGGCCTGCCACGCCCTGACCACGTCTCGGATGCGGCGGCTCTCTGGTGCCGCCGCGCCCCGGCATCAACAACCCTGGTCAACGGCCATCAGTCATAGGTGGCCTCCAACCACCAGCGCCCGATCTCCACGAAGAGCAGGGAGGCCGTTCCATCCGCCGCCACCATCTGGAAGCGCGCCCGCCGCCGGCCGGACGGGTCCCACCAGCGCTCGTCCACTGGCCACGGCCCCGCCCATCCCGTGATCCGGGTGGGCGCGGCCCCACCGACCGACAGCCAGGCCGGGACGGCGGTCACCGCACAGCGCCCGCTGACTCCCACCGGCTCCCCGCTCTCGTCGAGGACGAGTACGGGCAGCGGCTCGTCATGCATCGTGGCCGGCGCGGGCGCGGGAACCGCTCCCGGCCAGGGCAGCGCCTCCTCCGGGCCGGCCCCGCGGCGGCCCCGCGCGTCCGGGGCTCCCCCGGCCACCCGGGGCGAGGCCGGCCCGGTGACCTCGACCGGTTCCCGAGGCTCCCCCCAGGGCACCAGTCGCACCCGACGGCCCGGGTCGCGCCCGCCCTCGACCACAGGGGTGGTGACCGCGTCCGGACCGAGCAGCCCCTGGATGCGGGTCAGGGCACGATCCACCCGGCCGGACGCGGCCCCGGGCTCACCCCAGAGCTCGAGCTGACGGCCATCCCCGGGTAGGAGACCCTCCGGGGTGAGCCGCACGAGCACCAGCCCGGAGGTCGGCCGATCGCCCCGGGTGGTGGCCGTCGCGGGCGGGCCCGGATCCCGTGCGGTGCCGTTCAACCAGCCGTCGAGCTGCCAGCGAATCCTGTCGGTGATGCCGGTGACGGACAGGGGCCCGTCGTGCCGCCAGACCCGCCGCCGCCGCTCCCCGTGCTCCGTCTCCGCCTCGATCACGATCCGGGTGCAGGCAAGACCCCGCTCGCGCAGCTGCTCGTGGGTCTGCTCGGCCAATTGGCGGGCGGCGAAGGCTGCCTGCTCCACCTGCTCCGCCGGCGGATCAAACTCCAGGGCCGTGCTCAGGTCGACGGGGTCGGCCACCACGGCGAGCCGGCCCGGCACGACACCGGCCTCGACGGCGGCCAGCATCCCCAGCGACCGCACACCCACCAGACCGCACCAGGAACCCGCCTGGGACGGCGCGGCCAACAGCGTCAGCAGCAGCGAGGAGGAACCGCTGACGCCGACTGTCGTACCCCGGCGCAGACCGCCTGACGGCAGGACCCGCGCCAGCGCCGGCAGCGCGGGAAGAATCCGCTCACCGCCTCTTCCCGCCCGCTCCGCCGGAAGAGCCGCGATCTGCTGGAGGGCGCTCAGCGCCACGTCCACACCTCGGCAGGGGCGGCCTGGGACAGCGAGGGCTGGGAGGGGACGCCGAGCGCCGCCTCGACGATCCCGAGGAAGAGCTCCACCTCACGAACAAGATCATCGGCGTCTCTGGTCGTCACGACGGGAAGCCCTGCCTCGGCAGCCGCCCGCCGGCCGGCACCCGCGGCGAAGAAGGCCGCCCACTCCTGCAGCTCCGGAGCCACCACCGCAAGCAGCTGCCAGGCGCTCGCCGGGCGGCCCCGGTGGCCGGGGCGGGGCTGGGCACGGTCGGCGAGGACAGCGGCAGCGGCACGCAACGCGGCAAGGTGCGCCAGCGCGTAGCGCTCACCCGCCGGGCGGGTGAGCGCAGCTTCGGCCAGCCCTCGCCGGGCTGAGGACAACAGCTCGTCCCGCGAGCGCCGCGGCAGCCCGGCGGCGGGAAGCATGGTCCGGCCCGCGGGCCGGCCCGGCACCTGCCCACGAGTGGCGGGCGTGCTCGGCCGGGGAGCCTGCGCGGGGCCGGCCGGGGCCGGTCGACCGGCCCCGTCATGCCGACCCGCGACGGTGCCGTGGCCGGACATGCCCCGATCTTCGTGCTGGCCGCCGACCGCCGCGTTCCTCTCGACGACGTTCCCCCCGACCACGCTCTTCCGAACCGCGCCCACTGGGATCACCTCTCCGGTGCCGACCTGCCCCGGAACCGGATCACCCGGCTCCGCCCTTCAACGAACTCGCCCTTCAACGAGCTGGACCTTTATCGAACGCATGTTCGAAGATAATGGTGGGCCAACGGACCGTCAACCACCGGCTGCCGCACCATCGGGCCGCCGGCTCACCGCCGGAAGGCGGCAGGATCACGCCGAGCGGCAGGATCGCTGGTGCAGCGCCGAAGACCGGCGCCAGCCCGGGTGAGAGGGGTCGTCCATGTTCGTCACCTTCGACCTCTGGCATGTCCCGCGGCGGCGGGCCGCGCAGGCCGCGGCCCGCATGGCGCTCGACCGCCCTGCGCTGCGCCGGACGTCCGGGCTCGCCTTCAGCAGGCTGCTCGGGACGGGCAGCGGCCAGCGCTTCACTCCCCTCGACGCCGACCCGTCGCGGTGGGCGCTGCTGGCGGTCTGGGACACCCCCGCCGCGGCGCGGGAGTTCGAGCGTTCGTCGGCGATCCGTGCCTGGGCCCGCATCGCCGACGAACGCTGGCAGGTCGATCTCCGCCCGCTGACCTCGCGCGGGCTGTGGGCGGGCCGTGCACCGTTCGACGTGCCACCCGGAACGTCCGGCACCGGCACGTACCGCCAGCCGGCGAAGGAGCGCGCGGACCACGACGAGGCGGCAGTGGTGGTTGTCACCCGGGCGCGGCTGACAGCGCGGCGGGCCGTGGCCTTCTGGCGCGCGGTCCCGCCGGTGGCGGCGGAGCTGCACGGCGCCGGCGGGCTGCTGTTCGCCGCCGGCATCGGCGAGGCCCCGATCGGCTTCCAGGGCACCTTCAGCGTGTGGCGGGACGCCGCCGCCCTGCGTGCGTTCGCCTACCAGGGGCAGGCTCATGCGGCAGTGGTCCGGCGCACCCCCCGCGCGGGCTGGTACGCCGAGGAGCTGTTCGCCCGCTTCGCCGTGCTCGACTCACGGGGGACGGTCCGCGGCGCGGACCCCTGTGGGCCATGCCCGGCGGAGCGCCGGGGCCGGTACCGGTGACACCCGCCAGACCCGGGTACAGACCTCGTGGCCAGGCCGACAGCGGCGGTGCCAGGCCTGATGCCAGGCCGCAATAGCACTGTTCGCCAGACCGGTCCCAGCCAACAGGCAGCGGGCGTCCGCAGCGCGTTATCGTCGGATGGCCCGGGTGCGACAGGAGGCGAGAACTCGTGAACGACGTCCGGATCGTGCGGTGGTCGCCGGCCCGGATGCGGGCCCGGCTGGATGACGTCATCGCCGTCTACAAAGCCGCGTTCCTCGACCTGCACGAGGAGGACCCGGTGCGGGCGGCACGGGACCGCGCCCTCCACGCACAGCGCCACTTCGACCGCCGTGACCTGCACGCCGTGGTCGCGGTGACGGCGGAGGAGGAGGAGGAGGAGGAGGTCGTCGGCATGACCTACGGCCTGCCCGGCAAGGTGGGCCAGTGGTGGCACGACGTCGTCGCCGGCGCGCTGCCACCCCAGGACGCGGTCCACTGGCTCACCGACTGCATGGAAGTGGTCGAGCTGCACGTGCTGCCCGGATACCAGGGCCGTGGGATCGGCCGCGAGCTGCTGCGCGAGCTGCTGCGGGACGTCCCGCAGCGGACGGCGGCGCTGTCGGCGCTGGAGCTGCCCGGCAGTCGCGCCCGCCGGCTGTACACCAGCGAGGGCTTCGTGCCACTGCTGTCGCACTTCCGGTTCCCCGGGAGCTTCACCGAGTACGCGGTGCTCGCCAAGGAGCTGCCCGGACCTGCACCGTCCGACCCGTGCCGGAGCACGGAGACCGGGCAGCAGCCTGCCCAGGTTCCTTGACCTCCTCCCCCGCTCCCGGCTCCTCCGTTCCCGACTCCCCCGTTCCCGACCCGTCCCACGCGGCCTCGTCGGGCCCAGCCTCCTTCCGTCCCGGCCTCCTCCGCGTCGGGCGCGGGCCCTTTCCGTCGCGGATGCGGATCGGCGTCGTGCCGTGGGTCGCGGCCGCGGTGACCATCGGGCTCCAGATCGGCTACCCGCTGACGTCCGGAGACCAGCGGGCTGCCGTCACGGTGTTCTCGGTCGTGGCCTTCTTCACCGCGTCGGTCAGCGCGACGGCCCTCAGCCACGGCCCGGCCCGAGCCGCCGCCGCGGCGGCCGCGGCGGGCGGCATCGGGCTGCTCGCCGAATCGGTGGGAGTCCACAGCGGCTGGCCGTTCGGTGACTACTCGTACGGGACCGCGCTGGGCCCGAAGCTCGCCGGTGTGCCGGTGGTGGTCCCCCTCGCCTGGACGATGATGGGCCTGCCCGCGCTGATGCTCGGCCGCCGCTGCGCAGCCCGCCTCGACGGCACCGGGCGTCCGGCAGCAGCACGTCCGACAGCACGGCAGGCGACAACACGGCGGGCGGTGACGGCGCGGCAGGCGGCGGTGACGGCGCTGGCCGGCGGCGCCACGCTGACCGCCTGGGACCTCTTCCTCGACCCCCAGATGGTCGCGGAGGACTACTGGTCGTGGCAGTCGGGCGGCGGTCCCGCCCTCAACGGCATTCCGGTGAGCAACGCGGCGGGGTGGCTGCTCGTGGGCATCGTGGTCACCGGAGCCCTCGCCGCACTGCTACCGGAGAGGAACGCCACAGCGTCGTCGGCAGCGGAGGGGCCGGGCGGTCCGGCCGCCCGTGCGCGCGGGCGCGGGCGCACGGGCGGTGCCGGCGTTCCCGCGGACCCGGGCAGCCGGGTGCTGATGGTGCTGCTCGTCTGGACCTACCTGTCCTCGGTACTGGCCAATCTGGCCTTCTTCGGCCGCCCGGGTGTGGCCCTCGCCGGCGGGGTGGCGATGGGAATGCTGCTCGGTCTCGGCGTCCTGCCGGACCGCCGCGGCGCCGCCCGGCGAGGGAACCTGGCACGCTCTGGGACCTGACGCCCTCCCCCGGATGATCGCGGGAGAGGATTCGAGGTCCTACACCCGCAGGGGAGAGGGGTGCGGCTCGTTGAGGCCACGGACGGGGCAAGCGGCGGCAGGGAGCCCGGCCACGCGGGTCCCGGTGCGGGTCGCTGCGCAGGTGGCGGTGCGCTCGGGTGTCGCCGGCGCGGTGGCCGTCGCCGCGCACACCGCGGTGAACGCCCTGCTGCTGCGGACCCCGGGGCCCTCCGCCCCGGTCCGGGAACGGGTCAGTGTGATCCTGCCGGTGCGTGACGAGGCGGCGCGGGTCCGCACCTGCGTGACAGCCCTTCTCGGCTCCCGACACGTCCCGGATCTCGAGGTCCTCGTCTACGACGACCACTCGTCGGACGGGACGGGTGCGGTCCTGCGCGAGCTGGCCGCCCGGGACGGCCGCCTGCGGCTGCTGACCGGGCCTGAGCCAGGGCCTGGCTGGCTGGGCAAGCCGCACGCCTGCGCCCGGGCCGCCCGTCATGCCACCGGCTCGGTGCTGGTCTTCGTCGACGCCGATGTGACGGTCGCGCCGCACGGGCTCGCCCGCGCGGCGGGCCTCCTGCGGAGCACCGGTCTGGATCTCGTCTCGCCCTACCCGCGGCAGGTCGCCGTCACCGCGGCGGAGCGCCTCGTCCAGCCGCTGCTGCAGTGGTCGTGGCTGGCGCTGCTGCCGCTGCGGGCCGCGGAGCGTTCCGCCCGCCCGTCACTGACCGCGGCCAACGGCCAGTTCCTGTGCGTGGACGCGGCGGCCTACGCCCGGGCCGGCGGGCACGCAGCCGTCCGCGGCGCGGTGCTGGACGATCTCGCGCTGCTGCGCGCGGTGAAGCGCTCGGGCGGTCGAGGGGTGGTGACCGACGGCACCGAGCTGGCGGTCACCTGGATGTACGACGGCTGGCCGGCACTGCGGGACGGATACGCCAAGTCGCTGTGGGCCGCGGGCGGCAGCCCGGCGGCGAGCGCGGGGCAGCTGGCGCTGCTGGGATGGATCTTCGTGGGTCCTGCCGTCGCCGCCGTGCGGGGTTCCCGGGCCGGTCTGGTCGGCTGCCTGGCCGGTCTGGTGAGCCGGGCCATCGCCGCCCGCCGCACCGGCGGGCGCTGCTGGCCCGACGCGGCGGCCCATCCCCTGTCCGTCTGCCTGCTGGGCCACCTGACGGTGCTGTCATGGTGGCGACGCGGGCGGGGCACCGCGCAGTGGAAGGGACGTCCGCTGCGGCCCGAGCCGGCGCAACCGGAACCAGCAGGACAGCTGGAGCTGGCCGGACAGCCGGAACCGGGAGAGCCGCCGGAACAGCCGTACGTAGGGTCGGGAGCATGGCGGCGGTCGTGGTGGTCGGAGCGGGTGTCGGCGGGCTCGCAGCCGCGGCCCGGCTCGCCGCCGCCGGGCACCGGGTCACCGTCTGCGAGGCCACCGGCAGTGTCGGCGGGAAGCTCGGCTGGTACGAGCGTGACGGCTACGGGTTCGACACCGGGCCGTCCCTGCTGACCATGCCCGAGGTCTTCGAGGACCTGTTCACCGCGACCGGCGGTCCGCTCGCGGCCGCTGTCACGCTGCGCCGCCTGGACCCGATCGCCCGCTACCGCTTCGCGGACGGCACCACCCTGGATGCCCACTCCGACGAAGCCGCCTTCTTGGCGGAGCTGGACGCGCGGCTCGGGCCCGGCACCGGCGAGCAGTGGCGCCGCCTCGACGCCCGCGCGCGCCGCGCCTGGGCCGCGTCCGAACAGCCGTTCCTGCACAACCCGGTCTCGCTGCCGGCACTGGCTGGTCTGGCGGTGCGGCGCCCGGCGGCACTGGCGGCCGTCGCCCCCGGCGCCACCCTGCGCGGCCTCGGCCGCCGGCACCTCACCGACCCCCGGCTGCGGATGATGCTGGACCGGTACGCGACCTACACCGGCTCCGACCCGCGGCGGGCACCGGCGGTCCTGGTCACGGTGCCGCACGCCGAGCGCCGGTTCGGCGGCTGGTACATCCCGGGCGGGCTGCGCCTGCTGGGGCGGGCGATCGCCGGGCGGGCCGCCGAGCGCGGCGCGGTGATCCGCACCGGTACGCCGGTCGCCCAGATCACCCGGACGCCCGGCGGGCGGGTGGACGGTGTCCGCCTCGCCGACGGCATCCTGCTGCCCGCCGACATCGTCGTCTCCGGGGTCGACGCGGCGAGGCTCTACGCCGGGGCGCCGGCCGAGCGCCCCGGCCGGCGGGGCGCCCGCCCACTCGTCGATCATCCGGCCAGCCGGCGGCGTTTGCGGCGGCTCGCCCCCTCACTGTCCGGTTTCGTCCTGCTGCTGGCGCTCCGCGGCCGGACGCCCGGTCTGGCTCATCACACGGTGCTCTTCCCCGCTGACTACGACGCCGAGTTCGACGCGGTGTTCGGCGGCAGGCTGCCCCGGGACCCGACGGTCTACGTCGCGGCGCCGGACGACCCCGTGACCGCCCCACCGGGCGACGAGGCCTGGTTCGTGTTGGTGAACGCCAGCCCGCACGCCCGCCCGCGGAGCGGCGACAGCGACGGCGACGGTGGCAGCAGTGGCAGTGGCAGTGGCGACGGCCTGGACTGGGACCGTCCGGGGCTCGTCGACGCCTACGCACGCCGGATCCTCGACCTGCTGGCGGAGCGCGGGCTTGATGTCCGGGAGCGGCTGCGCTGGTACCAGGCGATCTCTCCCGCCGACCTGGCCCGCGCGACGGGCGCGCCGGGCGGGGCGATCTACGGTGTGTCGTCCAACGGACCACGCTCGGCGTTCCTGCGGCCCCGCAACCGTTCCCCGGTGCCCGGGCTGTTTCTGGTGGGTGGATCGGCCCATCCGGGTGGCGGGCTGCCGCTGGTCACCCTGTCAGCGAAGATCGTCGCGGAGATGATCGGGCCGGCCTGAGGCGGTCAGCGCCGCCCGCACCGACACCAGGTACTGGACGAGCCCGACAGCACACACCGCCGCGGTGGCGGCGGCGCCCGCCGTGGTCACGGTGGCCGCGTGGTCCGGCACGAGACCGGCCGCCGCCAGCGCCGTCGCCGCGAGGATGACACGGGTGGGGCGTTCCCCGACCGTCACGGTGCCGATCTCGCCGTGACCGGCCCCGGACGCCCGCGCCCGCACGTACTCCAGCATCATCAGCCCGGCGCCGGCCGCGGTAGCCAGCTCGCCCGGTGCGCCGACCAGCCACAGCGCGACCAGACAGGCGGCGTCGCACACCCGGTCGGTGGCCGAGTCGAGCACGTAGCCCCAGCTGGTCACCCTGCGGCGCAGGATGGCCACCGCGCCGTCCAGGTTGTCCAGCAGCCCGCTGAGGATCACGACCAGCGGGCAGACCAGCACCCAACGGCCCCCCGCCCATGCGGCGGGTATCACCGGCATCGCGGCGGCGGCCGCGGCCGCCGTCACCGCCCCCGGCGCCACGCCGGCCGCCGCGAGCGGCCTGGCCAGGCGATATGTGAGCGTCAACCAGATACGGATCATGGCCGGCCCGGTTCGCGGATCGTAACCACCGTGCAGAGCGGCCCATTCGACCAGGTAGGTCTCCCTATCGGGGACTGGGGTACGCACGCCGTCCATCGTGCCCGCGCCGTAAGGTTCCGTCGTGGTATCCGACCAGCCGACCGGTGTCGTCGAGTCCATTGAGGATCTGGACCCCGATCGTGTATTCAGCGCCCACCGCGACCAGGTGATCCTCGCCGTGCGTATCACCCCTGTCTTCAACGCTCTCGATCTCGGTCTGGTCACCGCCGTGGTCGACGCGGCGAACCACGCGGGATTTGCTCTCGTGCGGGAACAGACGTTCCGTGACGAATGGCTACTCTGTGTTTTCGACGCTTACGAGGAGCAGGACTGATCCGACCTGTACAGACACGGAAAGGAATCGATTCCTGACACCTGGTGGCCGCGCGGGACCGGACCGAACCGGTCCCGCGACGGGGCGCCAGGGCAGGCGGATCGCGGCGTTCTGTACCGCCGTGCCCGTTCCGCCCGGGGCCACGCGAACCGCGACCACCAGGCCGCGGGCACGGGAAAGGCAAGCCCGCGGGTGAAAGACGTACGCGCCGGAGGATGCCGGAGGAGGAACGTGCCGGAGGTCAGGGGCGGATCGCCTGGTAGATCTCGCGCGTCGCACTGGATCGGTTGAGCGTGATGAAGTGGAGCCCGGGCGCCCCGCCGGCGATCAGCCGCTCGGAAAGCTCGGTCGCGACCTCGATTCCCAGGGCACGCACCGCGGCGGGGTCGTCAGCGACCGCGTGCAGCCGCGCCGCCAGCGCCGCCGGGAAATCCGCGCCGGACAACTGCGCCATCCGCTTGATCTGCGCGACGTTGGTGACCGGCATGACACCCGGAATGATCGGCACCTCACACCCCAGCCGGCGAACCCGCTCCACCAGCCGGAAATAGTCGTCGGCGCCGAAGAAGAACTGGGTGATCGCGAAATCGGCCCCGGCGTCGAGCTTTTTCACCAGGTAACGCGCGTCGGTGTCCAGGTCTGGAGACCGGGGGTGTTTGTCGGGGAACGCCGCGACCCCGACGCAGAAGTCGCCCAGGGAACGGACCAGCCGGACCAGGTCCTCGGCGTAGGCGAGGCCCTCGGGGTGGCGCACCCAGTCCGCCTGCGGGTCGCCCGGGGGGTCGCCTCGCAGCGCCAGCACGTTGCGCACACCGGCGCCCGCGTAGCTCCCGATGACCCGGCGCAGTTCGGCCACCGAATGGTTCACGGCGGTGAGGTGCCCGATCGGAGTGAGGGTCGTCTCGGTGGCGATCCGCTCGGTGACCCGGATCGTCCCGTCCCTGGTCGATCCGCCGGCGCCGTAGGTGACGGAGACGAACGTGGGGTGCAGGGCCTCGATCTCACGCAGCGCCGTCCACAGCTGCCGCTCGCCCTCCGCCGTCTTCGGCGGGAAGAACTCGAAGGAGAAGGACGTACGACCCGACGCCAGGCACTCGGCCACCGTCCTGGTCGTCGCCCGCGCAATGTTCCCGACCGCCGTCATGAGAGGGAGCCCTTCATGCAGAAGAGAGTAATCCGGCGGCGCTGATGTCCGGACACGGCCCGCCGGCTCCGGGCGCGGTTCCCGCGGCGGAGCCACCGCGACATGCCGACACCCGAAACTCCCGTGAGGGCAGGCGGATCCAGACAGAGCCCGGCGCTGAACCGACGTGGAGCCCGGTGCTGAGAGCAGCGCTGAACCCGAGATGGAAGCGGGACACTGATCCGCCCGGCCCCGGCTCCGGCAACGAGGCGGGGGTCAGATCCGGACGGGGCCCTGGGGCGAGGCGGCCCTGATCCGGACCCTGCCGGCGAGGCTGCGCGCGAGCACCTGGCGGCCGGACCCGGGCACGCTCGGCAGCTCGACGCCTGCCAGCTGCGGGTTGCCGGTCTCGACCTCGATCCCGTACTCGGCCTCGGGCAGGACGAGGGTCACCATGCCGTCGTCACTCACCGCGGAGAGGTTGTCCGGTGGCCCGTCGAAGTGCAGGTTGATGTCGCCGGACCGGCTGCGGGCGCTGATCCGGGAGCCGGTGAGCTCACGCCCGGTGATACCGCCGCTCTCGGTGACCAGCAGCAGATCACCGTCGGCACCCCAGAGGGTGATCTCCCCCGTCCGGACCTCGGCCCGGACCTTCGTCCCCCGCGGCAGCTTCAGCTTGACCACCGCATCGCTGGCCTTGCCGTCCAGCCGCAGCACCTCACCCGAACGGGTCATGGTGGGCCGGGCCCGGCCGGGCCGTCGCTTCGCGGTGAGCTCGATCCGGACGTTCCGGCGGTCGTACTCGCCGATCTCGACCCGGCCTACGGCGAGCCGCACCTCGACGGCCCGCACCTCGTCCACCGTGGTCTCTAGCCGCTCGGGCGGCATGCGGAGCAGGGCGAAGGCGCTCGCGGCCACCACCAGCAGCACGATGCCGAGTACGACGACAACGAGATCGGACACGACACCTCCGGACGCCGGAACCCTCGGCGGGCCCGCCTGTTCGCCGACGGTCGAACGCTACTCTTTCCCCCGGCCGGCGGACCGTGCCGGCCGGCCCGCCGACGGGTGAGAGGTTCGGCTCCCCCGCCCGCTCCCATCTCCCGTCCGGGGAAGGCCAGCCCACGCGGCCGGCCCGCCCGCCGGAAGGGCGCGGCGGGTTCCCTCGCAGGTGGCAACCCGGCCGGGGCGACCCCCGCGCCCAGGTGGCCACGGAGGTGGCGGAGACTCCGTTGACCCGCGCAGGCGGGAGGCGCTCCGGTGCCCAGAACGGCGGGAAGGACGTCCATGCGAACGGTGGCCGGGCCGACGGACCATGTGGTGATCGTCGGGGCGGGGCTCGGTGGGCTGTCGGCCGCGCTGCGGCTGACCGGCGCGGGCCGCCGGGTGACCGTGCTCGAACGGGGCGACTCACCGGGTGGGCGGGCAGGTGAGCTCCGGCTGGGCGGCTACCGCTTCGACACCGGGCCCACCGTCCTCACCATGCCGGAGCTGATCGCGGACGCCTTCGACTGCGTGGGCGAGGATCTCGACCGGTGGCTGGACCTGCGCCGCCTCGACCCGATGTACCGGGCGCGGTTCGCCGACGGCTCGGTGCTGGACGTCCGCGCCGACCCGGCGGACACCGAGCAGGAGATCCGCGACCTGTGCGGGCCGGCGGAGGCCGCGGGCTTCCGCCGGTTCACCCACTTCGCGACCCGCATGTTCCGCGCCCAGCTGCGGGACTTCATCGACGCCCAGGTCGACTCGCCACTCGCGCTGCTGCGCCCCTCGCTCGCCCGGGTGGCGGCGCTCGGCGGGTTCCGGCGACTGGACACCGTGGTCGGGCGCCACCTGCGCGATCCGCGGACCCGCCGGCTGTTCTCCTTCCAGGCGATGTACGCGGGCCTGGACCCGCACGACGCCCTCGCTCTGTACGCCGTGATCGCCTACATGGACTCGGTCGCCGGCGTCTACCACGTCGACGGCGGGCCGCACGCGGTGGCGGTGGCCATGGCGGCCGCCGCGACCCGGCACGGGGCGACCTTCCGCTACGGCACCGAGGTCAGCCGGGTCGAGGTCCGCGGCGGGCGCGCGGTGGCCGTCCACACCGCCGACGGCGACCGCGTGGCGGCGGACGTCGTGGTCCTCAACCCGGACCTCCCGGTGGCCTATCGGGATCTGCTGCCCCCGTCAGCCGCGCCGGCGCGACTCGGGCGGCTGCGGTACTCGCCGTCCTGTTTCCTGCTGCTGGCCGGGGCACGGGTGGCCCATCCGGAGGCCACCCACCACACGATCCACTTCGGCAGCGCGTGGCGGCGCACCTTCGAGGAGATCATCCGGCGCGGCGAGCTGATGAGCGACCCGTCCTTCCTGGTGAGCACCCCCTCGGTGACGGAGCCGTCCGCCGCGCCGGCCGGGGCGCACAGCTACTACGTGCTGTTCCCCACTCCGAACCTCACGGCGCCGTTGGACTGGTCGGTCCTCGGCCCGCGCTACCGCGACGAGGTCGTCGCCACCCTGGAGCGGTCGGGCTATCCCGGCTTCGGCGCGGCGATCGAGGTGGAGCAGGTCACCAGCCCGGCGGACTGGCGCGAGCGCGGCATGGCCGCGGGCGCCCCGTTCGCGGCCGCCCACACGTTCACCCAGACCGGCCCGTTCCGGCCGGGCAACCTGGCGCCGGGCCTGGAGAACGTGGTCTTCACCGGGAGCGGCACCCGCCCCGGGGTGGGGGTGCCGATGGTGCTGATATCGGGCCGGCTGGCGGCGGAACGGGTGCTGGGCCGCGACCGCGGCTACCGGTCGCGGGCACTGATCGACCTCAGCTGATTCCGTCAGGTGTCCAGCGCGTTTCCCTCCGGTATTAAGTGAGAACTTCCTGAAGGGCACCTTAGAAGAGCCTTCCCACCACACTATCCCGAGTCCTTGGGCACTCAATTCCGTCTGCTGTCTGGGAAGATGGCGCCATGAACGAGTGGACGACCGATCCCGGCGTGGCGGCATCCGGCGTCGAGGTGCGGGCGCCCGCCGCGACGGGCTCGGCGGGCACCCGCCGGCCCGATCCGCCCGCGAACGCCGCAGCCGACGACGCCGCGCTGCTGGAACGGGCCCTCTTCGAGGTCAAGAAGGTCATCGTAGGCCAGGACCACATGGTCGAGCGCATGCTCGTCGCCCTGATCGCCCGCGGGCACTGCCTGTTGGAAGGCGTGCCCGGGGTGGCGAAGACCCTGGCCGTGCAGACGCTCGCGACGGTGGTCGGCGGCTCCTTCGTGCGGATCCAGTTCACCAGCGATCTGGTTCCCTCCGACATCATCGGAACGCGGATCTTCCGCAGCAGCCGAGAGATGTTCGACATTGAGCTCGGCCCCGTATTCGCCAACTTCGTTCTCGCGGACGAGATCAACCGGGCTCCCGCGAAGGTGCAGTCGGCACTCCTCGAGGTGATGTCGGAACGGCAGGTCTCGCTGGGCGGGGTAACCCATCCGCTACCGCTTCCCTTTCTCGTCCTGGCCACCCAGAACCCGATCGAGTCCGAAGGCGTGTACCCGCTGCCGGAGGCCCAGCGCGACCGATTCCTGATGAAGGTGACGGTTCCCTACCCGACGTCCGGCGAGGAGCTGGAGATCGTCCGACGGATGGGGGTGCGGCCGCCGACCGCCGAGCCCGTCCTCGACCCGGAGGCGCTCCTGCGGCTGCAGCACCGCGCCGACGACGTGTTCGTGCACCACGCGATCACCGAGTACGCCGTGCGCCTCGTACTCGCCACCCGCGCACCCGCCGAGGTGAACCTGCCCGACCTCGCCGGGCACCTGGCCTACGGCGCCTCGCCGCGTGCCTCGCTCGGCCTCATCGCCGCCGCCCGGGCACTCGCCCTGCTCCGCGGCCGGGACTACGTCGTCCCCGACGACGTGGCCGCGGTCTGCCTCGACGTCCTCCCGCACCGCCTGGTGCTCTCCTACGAGGCGCTGGCCGAGGGGCTGACCGCCGAGGAGATCGCCGGCCGCATCCTCGAGGCGCTGCCCCACCCGCAGATCGCCCCCCGCCAGCAGAGCGCCGCTGACCGCGGCAGGCACTTCCCCCCGCCGCCGATGACCCACTCCGGCCGCTGGCGCACCGACCCCAGGACGGGCTTCCCCGAGTACTTCGACAACGGGCCGGCCCAGTGACCACCCCCGGCAGGCGACGCCGCGGGACCCGGCAGGAGGCGCCGTCCCCGGACGATGCGCCGGCTCCTGACCATGCACCGGCTCCCGGCCCTGCGTCGGCTCCAGGCGGCCCTGCGTCGGCCCCCAGGAACGCGCCGCCCCCGTCCCGGCCGGGCGTGCTCGTCCAGCCGTCGGTCACCTCGCCGTCGGTGGAGCGCACGCTGCGCCGGCTCGAGATCGCCGTGACCCGCCGTCTCGACGGGATGCTGCTCGGTGAGCACCTGGGCCTGCTCCCCGGGCAGGGCACCGAGAAGGCCGAGAGCCGCGAGTACCACGTCGGCGACGACGTCCGCCGGATGGACTGGGCGGTCACCGCCCGGACGACCGTTCCGCACGTGCACGACCTCGTCGCCGACCGGGAACTGGAGACCTGGGCGCTGGTCGATCTGACGGCCAGTCAGGAGTTCGGCACCACCTCCCTGCGCAAGCGGGACCTGGCGATCGCCGCCACCGCCGCGGTCGGCTTCCTGACCGCCCGGACCGGCAACCGGATGGGCGCCGTCGTGCTCACCCCCACCGGCCCGCAGCTGATTCCCGCCCGGCCGGGCCGCCAGGGGCTGCGGAGCCTGCTGCGGACCCTGCTCTCCGTCCCGGAAGGCGCTCACGACCGGCCGGCCCGGCAGCCCGACGCCGGCGCGGCCACCGACCTCGCGGCGGCGATCGCCGAGCTGGACCGCCCGCGCCGCCGCCGTGGTCTCGCCGTGGTCGTGAGCGACTTCCTCTCCACCGACCTGAGCTGGGAGCGGCCGATGCGGGTGCTCTCCACCCGTCACCAGCTGCTGGCCGTGGAGGTCCTCGACCCGGCTGAGCTGATCCTGCCGTCGGTGGGCCTGCTGCCCGTCGTGGATGCCGAGACCGGCACACTGGTGGAGATCCCGACCGGATCCCGGCGGGTGCGCGACCGGTACCGCGAGGCGGCGGCCGAGCACCGCGCCCAGGTGGAGCTCGCACTGCGCCGGGTCGGCGCGGCGCACCTGGTCCTGCGGACCGACTCGGACTGGCTGGTCGACATCGTGCGCTTCGTCTCCACCAGCCGGACGACCCGCGGCGCCGCGCGCCGGGCGCCGGTCGACCGCGGGAACCTGGGAGGCACCGGGAGGGCACCGGCCCGCTCCGGTGCCGCCGGCCGCCCCCGCGGCCTCGCCGGGCGGGTGGCCCTTCCTTGAGCTTCCTGGCTGGCCACTGGCTGTGGCTGTTCGTGCTGGTGGCCGCGCTCACCGCGGCCTACATCGTCCTGTCCCGGCGCCGCCGGGTGTACGCGGCCCGGATGTCCTCGACCGCGCTGCTGTCAAGCGTGCTGCCGCGGCGGCCCCAGTGGTGGCGTCGGCATGTTCCGGCGGCGCTGCTGCTGCTCGCCCTGGCCGGCCTGGTCATCTCGCTGGCCCGCCCGGCGCGGGCCGAACGGGTCCCCCGCGAGCGCGCGACGATCATCCTGGCGATCGACGTGTCGAACTCGATGGCGGCCACCGACATTCAACCGACCCGGCTCGAGGCCGCCAAGCAGGGCGCCGAGGCCTTCGTCGACCAGCTGCCGCCGCGCATCAACCTCGGGCTCGTCTCCTTCGCCGGCTCGGCGGCCGTCCTCGTCCCCGCGTCGACCGACCGCGAGGCCGTCCGCTCCGGCATCCGCGGGCTGCAGCTCGGCCCGGCGACCGCCGTCGGCGAGGGCATCTTCGCCTCCCTGCAGGCGATCACCACCGCCGGGCAGCGGATGTCGGACGAGGGCCAGCCGCCGCCCCCCGCGGCCATCATCCTGCTCTCGGACGGCGAGACCACGCGCGGCCGGCCGAACACCCAGGCGGCGACAGCGGCGAGGGACGCCGAGATCCCCGTGGACACCATCGCCTACGGCACCTCCGACGGGAGCCTCGACGTCGGCGGGCAGGAGATCCCCGTACCGGTGAACGAGGACGCACTGCGCGAGCTCGCCGAGCAGACCGGCGGTTCCTACCACCGGGCGACGTCCGGTGACGAGCTGGAGTCGGTCTACCGGGGCCTGGGCAGCTCGATCGGCTACCGCACCGAGTACCGCGAGATCACCGGCTGGTTCGTGGGACTCTCGTTCCTTCTCGGGATGGGCGCGGCGGCCCTCTCCCTGGCGTTCGCCTCCCGCCTGCCCTGACGGACGGGACGGCCGGCTACTCTTGGCTGCTGTGGGCGGTCTGCGCGGCGAGCTGGACGCCGCCGGCATCTCCGGGGAGCACCTGCGGGCGTCGTACCGCTGCGCCCGCGAGCTGAACGCCGCCCACGGCCGCACCTACTATCTGGCCACCCTGCTGCTACCCAGGTGGAAGCGCCCCCACGTGCACGCGCTGTACGGCTTCGCCCGGTACGCGGACGAGATCGTGGACGATCTCGACGCGGGCCTCTCCGACGAGGCCAGGGCGCAGCGGCTGCGGCAGTGGGGCGACACCTTCCTCGCCGCGCTGCGCTCCGGCACCGACAACGCCGGCGGTATCAACGGCGCCGATGACGCCGATGACGCCGACGGCACAGCAGGTACCGGCGGCGGGGCGGGGGCTGGCGGGTTGCCGGGCACGGCGGAGCCGACCGTGCTGCCGGCCGTCCTGCACACCACCCGCCGGTTCGGCCTGCCGGCGGACTACTTCGAGGCCTTCCTGACGTCGATGGCCATGGACCTGACAGTGTCCAGCTACGCCACCTGGGACGACCTGATGGTCTACATCCACGGCTCGGCGGTCGTGATCGGGCTCCAGATGCTGCCGATCCTCGAACCCGTCCACGGCGCGGCGGAGCCGTACGCTCGTGACCTTGGCGTGGCGTTTCAGCTTGCGAACTTCCTTCGGGACGTCGGTGAGGACCTGCGGCGCGGCCGGGTCTACCTGCCGCAGGCGTCGCTGGACCTGTTCGGTGTCACCCGTGAGCGCCTGGCCACCGGCGTCGTCGACGGGCCGGTGCGGCGCCTGCTGGCCCATGAGATCGCCCATGCCCGGGAGCTGTTCCGCTCCGCCCGGCCCGGCATCCGGCTGCTGCACCCGACGTCCCGGGACTGTGTCTGGACGGCGTTTCGCCTGTACGGCGGCATCCTCGACGAGATCGAGCGGGCCGACTACCAGATCCTGGACCGACGGGTCACCGTCGGGGCGGGGCGGCGTCTGGCCGTCGCCGGCCCTGGGCTCGTCCGGGCCGCCCGCTCCCGCCGGACCGGGTCCGGCTGAACCGGGCTGGGTCCGGCTGTGGCTCCGCCGGCCCCCGGCCCGTGCACCCACCTCCGCACCGCGCGGATCAGAGCAGGTCGCGCCCGCCCAGATAGGGCCGCAGCACCTCCGGGACACGCAGCTGCTGGTCCGCGGTCTGGAAGTTCTCCAGAATCGCCGCCAGCAGCCGCGGGGTCGCCACCGCCGTGTTGTTCAGCGTGTGCGCGAAACGGATGTTCCCCTCGGCGTCGCGGTACCGCAGGTTCGCCCGCCGGGCTTGCCAGTCGTGCAGCGTCGAGCAGCTGTGCGTCTCGCGGAAACGGTCCAGCGTCGGGAACCAGGTGTTGATGTCGTTCATCCGGTACTTGCCGAGGCCCATGTCCCCGGTGGCGCATTCGACGACCTCGTAATGCAGGCCGAGATCGGTCAGAATCCGCTCCGCGGTGGCGAGCAGTTCCGCGTGCCAGCGGGCGGATTCGGCCGGGTCGTTCACGCACAGGACGAACTGCTCGACCTTTTCGAACTGGTGCACCCGCAGCAGCCCGCGGACATCCCGGCTGGCGCTGCCGATCTCGCGGCGGAAGCACGGTGAGATACCGGCGTACCTGATCGGCAGCTGGCTGACCTCGAGAATCTCCCCGGCATGCAGACCGACCAGGGCGACCTCGGCGGTACCGGCGAGAAAGGCGTTGTCGGCGGGAATCTCGTAGATCTCGTCGCGGCCCTTCGGCAGCATGCCGGTGCCGACCAGCGGCGCCTCCTTCACCAGCGCGGGCACCGACACCGGGGTGAAGTCCTGGCCGCGCAGCAGGTCCAGCGCGTAGGAGTGCACCGCCCGCTCCAGCATGACCAGATCGCCGACCAGGGCGTAGGCCCGCTCGCCGGAGATCCGGCGGGCACGGGCGAACTCGGCCCAGCCACGCCGCTCGGCCAGCTCGGTGTGGTCCAGCGGGGTGAAGTCGAACTCCGGCCTGGTGCCCACCGCGCGGATGACCACGTTCGCGGACTCGTCCGGCCCGACCGGCGCGCCCTCCCAGGGAATGCCCGGCACCAGCAGCATCAGCTCGGCGAGCTGGGCACTGGTGCGGGCCAGCTGCTCGCGCAGCTCGCGGAGCTGGCGGTCGAACTCGGTGTGCTCGGCGCGCAGCTCCGCCCGGCGGGCCTCGTCGGCCTTGGCGAACTGCTTGGCGAAGGACTTGCGGCGCGCCTGCGCCTCGTCGACCTCGAACTGCAGCTTGCGGTTCTCCTGGTCGAGCTGGAGGAGCTCGTCGACGTCGAGGTCGACGCCCTTCAGACGGACGGCGTCCTTCACAACGTCGGGATTTTCCCGGATGAAGCGCTTGTCGAGCATCAGTTCGTGTCAGCCTTCGCGTCGGGTCCTGGGGCGACGCTATCAGCCACGTCACGACCGTCGCCGTACCCTGTGTGACGGAAGTGGGCTACGGACGGACGCCCTGGACGGACGCCTCGCACGGCCGCCACCGACGGACGCCTCGGACGGACGCCTCACACGAACACGGAGCGGGAGGCCTGCGAGGGTGTCGAGCACGAGGGAACGGCGGGCGCGTGAGCTGGCCGCCGCGCGGATGGCACGACAGGCGGAGCGCCGGCAACGGGCTGTGGCGCGGCGGCGGCGCCGGCTGAGCGTGGTCGCCGCAGTGGTCCTGGTGGCCATCGTGGCGTCGGTCACGGCACTGCTCCTTGTCACCGCCGGATCGGACGACGACGAGGTCACAGCCACCCCCGAGTCCGCCCCGAACGCGTCCGCCGCCCCGGCCCTACCGGCCGGCGAGACGAGCAAGGTGGGTGACTGCGTCTACACCGCCTCCGGTGAGGCGCCTTCCCGCGAGGTCGGGCTGCCCGCGGCCGCACCGGCGGTGAACCGCAGCCCGGCCACGATGGTCATCACCACCGACCAGGGCACCATGACGGCCGCGCTGGACGCGGACAAGGCCCCCTGCACCGTCAACGCGCTGCGCACGCTCGCCGAGGCGGGCTTCTACACCGACACCCCCTGCCACCGCCAGACCGGTGGCGCCGACGCCGGCATCAACGTCCTGCAGTGCGGTGACCCGACCGGGACCGGCACAGGAGGGCCCGGCTTCGGCTACGCCAACGAGAACACCGAGGGCGTGAACTACAACCGGGGCGTGCTGGCCATGGCCCACAGCAGCCAGCCGGACAGCAACGGCAGCCAGTTCTTCATCAACTACGCCGACCCCTCACCGCAGGGGGCGTCCGCCCTGGCCGGCAGCTACACCGTCTTCGGCCACATCACCGAGGGCCTCGACGTGCTGGACAAGCTGACCACCCCGGGCGTCAGCGGCGGCGGGTCCGACGGCGCGCCGACGAGCGGGGCGAAGATCCAGTCGATCCAGATCACCCAGGAGCCCTAGGCCCTCCGGCGCCCGCCCGCCCTCGGCAGCACAGCGCTGGATGGTCCCAGGCCGGCAGGGTCCCCTGCCGGCCTGGGACGCCACCCGCCTGGGACGACCCGCCTGCCCGCGAGGCCGTCCACCGGGACACCGCCCGGCGGAGAAGGCCGTCCGCCGCTATCCCGCCCACCGGCGGACGGTGTCGATCCGGGCCTGCAGCTGAGCGGCGCTGGCCTGCGCACTCGGCGGGCCGCCACAGGACCGTCGCAGCTCCGCGTGGATCATGCCGTGCGGCTTGCCGGTGCGGTGGTAATGGGCGGCGACCAGCTTGTTCAGCTCCTTGCGCAGCTCACCGATCCGTTCGTGGACAGGCCGCTGCTCCGCGTCGTCGGCGGCCTCCCCGGCCCTGGCCGCCGGGATGCCCGGCCCGGGCGGAGCTGCCGGTGGGGCCGCCGACGACCGTGCGGCGGCTGCGCGCTGGGCGGCCTCCCGCTGCCGTAGCAGCGTCGCGACCTGGTCGGGCTCGAGCAGGCCGGGCAGGCCGAGGAAGTCCTCCTCCTCCAGCGACCCGGACTGGGCCGGTGTACCGAACTCACCACCATCGAAGATCACCCGGTCGAGCTCTGCCGACGAGTTCAGCGCGGTGAACAGCGTGTCCGGCTTGTCGGGGGTGTCGCGCCGCCGGTTCGCCTCGCGCAGCGCGTCGTCGTCGAAGGCGTCCGGCTCCCGCTGGGGCTTGTTCAGCGCGTGGTCACGCTGGGCCTCCATCTCACCAGCCAGGGCGAGCAGCGACGGCACGCTGGGCAGGAAGACGGACGCCGTCTCCGAGCGCCCGCGCCCGCGGACGAACCGGCCGACGGCCTGGGCGAAGTACAGCGGGGTCGAGGCCGACGTGGCGTAGACACCCACCGCCAGGCGGGGCACGTCCACACCCTCACTGACCATGCGGACGGCGACCATCCACCGGTCCGCGGACTCGCGGAACGAGGCGATCTTCGAGCTGGCGGTGGGGTCGTCGGAGAGGACCACGACCGGAGACGTTCCGGTGATGCGGCGCAACAGGCCGGCGTAGGCCCGGGCGTTGGTGTGGTCGGTCGCGATGACGAGCCCGCCGGCATCCGGCATGCCACCGCGGCGGACCTGGGAGAGCCGGGTGTCGGCAGCGGCCAGGACCGCGGGCATCCAGTCGCCCCGCGGGTCGAGGGCGGTGCGCCAGGCGGCCGCGGTCTGCTCGTTGTTCAGCGGCTCGCCGAGCCGCGCGCTCAGCTCCGCGCCGGCGCTGGTGCGCCAGGACATCTCCCCCGAGTACGCCAGGAAGAGCACCGGACGGACCACACCGTCGCGCAGCGCCTCGGCGTAGCCGTAGCTCGAGTCGGCGACGCTGCGGATCACCCCCTCCGCGTCGGGCAGGTAGGTCACGAACGGGATGGGGTTGACGTCCGACCGGAACGGCGTTCCGGTCAGCGCGAGCCGGCGGGCGGCCGGGCTGAAGGCCTCCCGGACCGCCTCGCCCCAGGACAGCGCGTCTCCCGCGTGGTGGATCTCGTCCAGGATCACCAGGGTGCGCCGCGCGGCGGTGCGCATGCGGTGCAGCGCAGGGTGCGCGGCGACCTGGGCGTAGGTGACCGCCACGCCGGTGTAGTCGGAGGCGGTCGCGCCCGCGGCGTTGCGGAAGGTCGGGTCCAGGTCGATCCCGACGGCCGCCGCGGCCACCGCCCACTGCCGCTTGAGGTGGTCGGTGGGCGCGACCACGGTCACCGCCCGGATCTCGCCGGCGGTCAGCAGCTCCGCGGCGATCTCCAGGGCGAACGTCGTCTTGCCTGCGCCCGGGGTCGCCACCGCGAGGAAGTCGCGGCCCCCGGATGCGCTGCGTGACCGGTAGATGTCGAGGGCGGCGCGCTGCCACGCCCGCAGCGGCCGGGCCCCCGTGCGCGCACGAGGACCTTGGGGCAGAGGACCAGCTCTCACGACATGAGACTCTATGGCCGCGCACCGACCGGCCGACGGCGCCGCGCGCCCGTCACCGCCCGCAGCAGTCCGGTCTGGTCCGTACGATGATTTGTCGGTTTCCTGTCATCGAAGGACCACACAGGGGGTATCACCGACTTTGCTAACGCAGGGTTAAGCTCCTGACGTCAACCGCTTGACTCGGAGGTATCGATGGAGCGCCCGGCAGGATCGTCGGCGGGTCATACCTCGCCGAGGACGACGCAGCCGAACGACCACAGACCGGCAACCGCCGGCGTGGCCCGTACCCCTAACGTCCGGCTCCGCACCTCCCGGGAGGAACGCGGCTGGTCCCAGGAACGTCTGGCGAGCGAGATCCGGCGCTTCTCGGTCATCCACGAGGGCCGCGAGGCCGGCGTAACCGGAAATATGATCTGCAAATGGGAAAAGGGCGACAAAAAGCCCAGCCTTCGGTACCAACGACTGTTGCGCGCCCTGTTCGAGCGATCCTCCGCCGAGCTCGGTTTCGTCGACGACGACCCCAGCACCGGTCTGGCCGGCCTGCGCGCCGCCCCCGCCGAGCGGGCCTCCCGGGAGATCGGCAGCCCGGCCGGCACGCTTCTCATCCAGACCGAGAACGGAGCCGATCCGGCCGGTGACATTCCCGTCGAGCGCCGCGGCTTCCTCCGCCTGTTCGCCGCCGCGGGCGGCGTCGCCGTCGTCCCGCTGAGCACGGCCGGCGCCGACAACGCGCCGTGGGAGCGGCTGTCCGCCGCCCTGCGCCGGCGCACCACCGTCACCCCGGAGCTGACCGAGGAGCTGAGCCGGTGCACCGCCGGGCTGTACAGCCTGGAGGAGCGCGTTCCGGCCCGGGCCCTGTTCCCTCGGGTCACCGGGCATCTCGGCACGCTCACCCAGCTCCTGGAGTCCAGCGGCCGCTCTCCGGCCCGCCGCGAGCTCGCCTCGACCGCGGGTGAGACCGCCGCGCTCGCCGGCTGGCTCGCGTTCGACATGAACGACATTCCCTCCGCGCTGGCGTACTACCGGGTCGCCATCGAGGCGGCCCGGGAAGCCGACGACAGCGCGCTGTGGGCCTGCGTGCTGGGCTACGAGAGCTACCACAGCGCCGGCATCGGCCGGCACGACCAGGCCTGCGCACTGCTCGCCGAGGCCCAGCGCCGCGCCGCGAGCGGCAGCACCGTCATGACGAAGGCCTGGCTCGCCGGGCGGGAGGCCGAGGAGCAGGCCGCCCGCGGCGAGGGCCGGGCCGCGCTCGCCGCTCTGGACCGCGCCCAGGACTCGTTCGACCGCGCGGACGACGGCGACCGGGTCTGGACGCAGTTCTTCGACCGCGGCCGGCTGGACGGCATCAAGGTCACGACCTACACCCGGCTGCGCCGCCCCGCGGCGGCCCACGCCGCCGCGACCGAGGCGCTACGGGCCACCTCCCCGCACAGCGGCACGAAGAAGCGATCCCTGCTGCTCGGTGACATCGCTGAGGTCCACATCCAACGGCGCGAGATCGAGGCGGCGACCCAGTACGCGGCCGAGTCGCTGGCCATCGTCGCGGCAACCGACTTCTCACTGGGGCTGACCCGGATCCGGCGCGTGCGGGAACACCTGCGCCCCTGGCAGAACACCCAGGCGGTGCGGGATCTGGACGAACAGCTGCGGGCCCTGGCCTGAGGCAGCCCCGCCGCGCCCGGAGGCGGCGCGGGATCAGCCCCCGCTCGACCTGGATCCGCGAGGATCAGCTCCGGATCGACGGAGCGGTCTCCGCGGTGATCCAGTCCAGGTAGTCGACGTGGCCGGACACGATCGGAGTCGCGATGATCTCCGGCGTCTCGTAGGGGTGCGCGGCGGCGAGCTCCGTGATCAGGTCGGCCACTCGCTCACTCGTTGTTTTGGCGAGACACAGCCATTCGTCGGACTGCTCGATCGCACCGTTCCACCGGTAAGTGCTCCGAATCGGCCCGACCACCTGGAAACAGGCAGCAAGGCGCTGCTCGACGAGAGCCCTGCCGATACGATCCGCGGCGTCTGGTGAGTCGATGCTCGTGATGACCTGAAGGTATCCCACGCGTACTCCCACCCATAACCGATGGCTACGCGGGATACTCTACATCGCACACCCAGCATGACCGTTGATTTTTTGCCGATGACGGCGGGTGGCACATTAGATACAAGCCCGACTAGTTCCGGAATGGCGGGTCGCTTGTTTCGGGTCAAATCGACACGGAGCGCGTAAATCATCCCCCAAGCGCCCGCCCGCCACGTCACCCCGTCGTCTGGCACGCCCGGTAACAGTCGTAGACCCCGCCGACGCTCCGTACCGCCGCCAGCACCCGGTCAAGCTGGTCGGGACCGGTGACCTCGATGGTGAAACGGGCGTGCGCCACCCTGTCCTCCGAGGTCGACGTCGATGCCGCCCGTACCGAGGCCGAGGTGTCGGACAGGACCTCGGTGATATCTGCCAGCAAGCCGTAACGATCGAAGGCCTCTACCGCGATTTCCGTGGGGAAGGTCTGACTCTCCGCAGCGGTCCATCCCTGTACGGTCACCTGTTCGCGTGACGCCGCCGACGCGGCGGCGTTCGCGCATTCCTGGCGGTGCAGGGAGACCGCGCTGCTGTTGCCGGCGAAGCCGACCACCGTGTCCCCGGGGAGCGGAAGGCAACATCGGGCCAGACGCACTGGCACGTCAGTGCCCCCGATCTCGGCGAAGCCCGCCCAGTTCTGCGTTCCGCGGCGGGTGGAAGCATGCGCCGCGGCAGCGTCGGCCGATTCACGGCCGCGCGTGCCGCCGGCCGCGCCCGGCCGTTCCTCGCGCCTTCCCGACCCGGCGCGCCGCGCCCGGCGCCCGGCGCGGGCCGGCCCCGTCTCCACGGCCTCATCGGTCTGGTCAGGTCCGCCCGTCCCCGCGCCCGGTGCGGAACCGGCCTCGGCCGGAGGGCCGTCGAGAACCGCCGGCCGGCCGGATGCCCCTCCCCCGGCGACGCCGACAGCCCCTGCGGGGGCAGCGGTGGTGGGTGCTACCGACGCGCCCGCGCCGGTGCGGATGCCCGCGGGCGCCCCCGGTCGGCCGACTGCGCCGTGCGGACCTGTCGCTCGGGCGGGTGGCACCTGGTCACCGCCCCGGGAGCCGGCGGCGATCGCAGGCCGCGCGACGGGCCCACCCGAAGCGCCCGAGACACCCGAGACGGCGGAGACGGCGGAGACGGCGGAGACGGCGGGAGCGCCGGTCTGGGTCGCGCGGGCCTGCGCGTCCCGGCGGGCGCGGGCCAACCGCTTCCGGATCCGGACCCGCGCGCGGGACGTTCGCACGAACTCCAGCCAGTCCTCACTCGGGCCCGCACCGGGCAGGTTCGAGGTGAGGATCTGCACGACGTCGCCGTTGCGCAGCCGGGTGTGCAGCGGCACCAGCCGGCCGTTGACCCGGGCTCCGATGGCCCGATGGCCGACGTCGGTGTGCACCGCGTAGGCGACGTCCACCGGTGAGGAACGCGCTGGCAACGCGATCATCTTGCCCTTCGGGGTGAAGGTCAGCACCTCGTCGGAGTTGAGGTCCGAGGAGAGGGATTCCAGGAACTCGCCCGGGTCGACGGTGTCGACCTGCCAGTCGAGCAGGCTGTGTAGCCAGGAGAGGCCTTCGAGGCGCGCACCGTCCGCGCCCGGGCCGACCGGCTTGGCCACGATGCCGGTCTCGGCCAGGCGGTGCATGGAGGGCGTGCGGATCTGGATGTCGACGGTGCGCCCGGCGTCGTCCGTCACGCTGGTGTGCAGGCTCTGGTACATGTTGAACTTGGGCGTGGCGACGAAGTCACGCAGCCGGCCCGGTACCGGCCGCCACATCCCGTGGATGACGCCGAGGGCCGCGTAGCAGTCGGTGATGTCGTCGACGAGGACGAGCACCCGGACGATGTCGTTGTAGTCGCGGGGCGGCCGGCCTCGCTCCTGGGCCCGTTTGTGGATCGAGAAGATGTGGCTGGTCCGGATGGACACGGAGCCGCCGACCCGGGCCTCGGCGAGCGCGCCGCGCAGCTGCGCGACCATCCCGCCCAGGACGCCGCTGGCCCGCTCCGCGGCGGTGAAGTCGTCGACCATCCCGGAGATCTGGCGGTGCTCCTCGGGGTTGAGCACCGCGAACGACCGGTCCTCCAGCTCCCGCTTGATCACGCTCACACCGAGACGGTGCGCGAGCGGCGCCAGTACCTCCAGGGTGACCCGCGAGATCTTCTGCTGCTTGGGCTCCGACATGAAGCCCAGCGTGCGCATGTTGTGCAGCCGGTCAGCGATCTTGATGACGAGCACCCGGTAGTCGCGGGCCAACGCGACGATCAGCTTGCGCAGGGTCTCCGCCTCGGCAGCCTCGCCGAACCGCATCTTGTCGAGCTTGGTCACCCCGTCGACGAGGTTCGCGACCTCGCCGTTGAACTCCTCGGCCACGGCGGCCAGCGAGTAGCCGGTGTCCTCGACCGTGTCGTGCAGCAGCGCGGCGATGAGCGTGGTGGTGTCGACGCCGAGCTCGGCGAGCACCTCGGCGACGGCGAGCGGATGGCTGATGTAGGGGTCGCCGCTGCGCCGGATCTGGCCGGCATGCAGGTCGTCCGCCACCGTGTAGGCACGGATCACCGCCGCGATGTCGGCCTTCGGATGGAAGTCCCGGTGCGCCTCGACCAGGTCCCGCAGCTCCGGGGGCACCTGCGGGGTGCGCGGCGCGGCCATCCGGCGGGCCAGATGCGCCAGGCGCATGCTCGCCTGCCGGGCGGCGGTCACCGTCCGGGAGTCGGCGTCGCCGTCCGCCCGTGCCAGCGCGGGCGAGAAGCCGCCCGCCGGAAGACCCGCTCCCGCGGCCTCAGCATTCACGGCGTGCCCCCTCGCCCTCGCGGTCAGCTCTGTATGTCCGAGGTGACCCGGAAACAGTCGTACACGCCGTCGGTGGATCTGACGGCGTCGAGAATGTGGCCGAGATGCTTGGCGTCACCCATCTCGAAGGTGAACCGGCTCACCGCGACCTGCTCCCGCGTCGTGGTGACCGACGCGGAGAGGATGTTGACGTGATGGTCCGACAGAATCCGGGTCACGTCCGAGAGCAGCCTGGTCCGGTCCAGCGCCTCGACCTGGATGACGACGAGGAACACGGAACCCGATGACGGCGCCCACTCGACGGCGACCGTCCGGTCGTGCGGGCCGCCGCGCAGGCCGTCGAGGTTGACGCAGTCGGAGCGGTGCACCGACACGCCCTTCCCCCGGGTGACGAAGCCCGCGATGTCATCGCCGGGCATCGGGGTGCAGCAGCGGGCGAGCTTCACCCAGACATCCGAGGCGCCCGTGACCAGCACACCCGGATCGCCGCCGGCACGGCGCAGGGCCCGGATCGGCAGCTCGGTCTCGGCCGCGTCCTCCTCGGCGCTCTCGGCGCCACCCAGGCTCTGCAGCAGTCGGTTCACCACCGCCTGCGCGCTGACGTTGTTCTCCCCGACCGCCGCGTAGAGGGCCGTGACGTCCGCGTAGCGCATGTCCTTCGCCAGGGTCAGCAGCGCGTCACCGGTCATCAGCCGGGCCAGCGGCAGGCCATGGCGCCGCATCGCGCGGCCGATCGCGTCCCGGCCGGCGACGATCGCGTCCTCGCGGCGCTCACGCGCATGCCACTGACGGATCTTGGTCCGGGCCCGCGAGGAGCGGACGAACATCAGCCAGTCCTCGCTGGGGCCGGCGGAATGCGCTCGGGAGGTGAACACCTCCACCACGTCGCCGTTCTCCAGCTCGGTGTCCAGCGCGGCGAGCCGGCCGTTGACCCGGGCACCGACGCACTGGTTGCCGATGTCGGTGTGCACCGCGTAGGCGAAGTCGACCGGGGTGGAACCCAGCGGCAGCGGGATCACGTCGCCCTTCGGCGTGAAGACGAAGACCTCGTCCGCGGCACCGTCGAAGCGCAGGCTGTCGAGGAACTCCCCCGGGTCCGCCGTCTCCCGCTGCCAGTCGAGGATCTGGCGCAGCCAGTTCCGCAGGTCGGGGGCGGTGCCACCGGCCGGGCCGCCGGACTTCGCGGCAGCGCGGCGCGAGGAGCTGGACGTCCGGGCGCCCGACCCGTCCTCCTTGTACTTCCAGTGCGCCGCGATGCCGTACTCGGCCCGGTTGTGCATCGAGTGCGTCCGGATCTGCAGCTCGACCGGCTTGCCCTCGGGCCCGATGACCGTCGTGTGCAGCGACTGGTACATGTTGTACTTGGGCATCGCGATGTAGTCCTTGAACCGGCCCGGAATCGGCTTCCAGTTCGCGTGGACGGTGCCCAGCGCCGCGTAGCAGTCCCGGACCGAGTCGACCAGGACGCGGATGCCCACCAGGTCGTAGATGTCCTCGAAGGACCGGCCGCGGACCACCATCTTCTGGTAGATCGAGTAGTAGTGCTTCGGCCGGCCCGTCACCACGGCCTTGATCCGCGCGTTGGCGAGCTGCGTCTGCACCTGCGCGGACGTCTCGGTCAGGTAGACGTCCCGGCTGGGCGCGCGGTCGGCGACGAGCCGGACGATCTCGTCGTAGCGCTTGGGGAACAGCGCGGCGAACGCGAGGTCCTCCAGCTCCCACTTCAGCGAGTTCATGCCGAGCCGATGCGCCAGCGGCGCGTAGATCTCCAGCGTCTCGCGCGCCTTGCGTTCCTGCTTGTGCTCGGGCAGGAACCGCAGCGTCCGCATGTTGTGCAGCCGGTCGGCGAGTTTCACCACCAGCGCGCGGGGGTCGCGGGCCATCGCGACGACCATCCGCCGGATGGTCTCCGTCTGCGCGGCCTCGCCGACCTTGACCCGGTTCAGCTTGCTGACCGCGTCGACAATCTGCAGCACCTGCGAACCGAACTCGGCCTCGATCGTCTCGGGCGGGAGGTCGGTCTCCTCCAGCGTGTCGTGCAGCAGGGCCGCGCACAGGGTCGGGATGTCCATGCCGAGGTCGGCGAGAATGCTCGCCACCGCGATCGGATGGGTGATGTAGGGGTGCCCCGAGAAGCGGACCTGGCCGGCATGCGCCGCGTCGGCCACCTCGAACGCCCGCTGGACCTGGCCGATCTCCGCCCGCGGGTGGTTCGCCAGCAGCCCGCGAAGGACCGGGTCCAGCGAGGACGGCGGCGTCGCCCGGTGCGTGCCGAGCCGGGCGAACCGCCCGCGCACCCGCCGTGGCAGGGGCGGGGACTCGTGCCCGAGCCGGGGCACCACCGGCGACCCGCTCGCGGGGTCGGCGTCGTCCGCCTCCGGCGGGACGGGCCCGCCGTCGCCCGCCGCAGAGCCGCCTGCCGGCCCACCAGCCGCGAGGTTGATGGCCGTGGCACCGGTGCCACCGCTGGCCACGACCGTTCCGGAAGCCGGCAGGCCGGCCGCCAGCTGATCGGAGACCTCTCCCGCGGCGGACCGCCCGCCGACCGCGCCACCCGCCCCGGCGGCGGGCGGCCTGCCCCCACCGGGGGCAGGCTGCACCGGCCGCGTCTCCCCGGCGGATGACGCGGCCGTCGGCACAGCTCCGGTGGTCACCGGCGGCGCCTCGGGCACGGGCCGCTCCTGCTCAGCACATGAGCCACGGCACGGATGTGCGAAGGGCTCCTGACGTCGAGGTTAACGCTGTTGCCGCCCGCTGCCTTCCGCAGCCCCGCCGAGTCCACCCCGCGGCCACCTGCCGGTCACCGGCGCGGGCCCGGAGCCCGACGCTGGACGCGACCTGGGACCACCGTGCGTGAGCGGCGTAAGCCACAACCCGGACGAAAGGTCAGAGCTTCATGATCGACGTGACGTCAAGAACACCCGTCCGGTCTCGCCCTGACAGGAAGGTCAGCTCCATCAGGACGGCGAGCCCGACCACATCCGCCCCGCAGCCACGCAGCAGGTTGTGGGCGGCGACCGCGGTACCGCCGGTGGCGAGCACGTCGTCGACGATCAGGACCCGCTCCCCGGCAGGCACCGCGTCCTCGTGAATCTCCAGGGTGGCCGTGCCGTACTCCAGCGCGTACGACTCGGTACGAGTCACCCCGGGCAGCTTGCCCTGCTTGCGCACCGGTACCAGGCTCGCCCCGATCCGGTCGGCCACCGGCGCGGCAAGCAGGAACCCGCGTGCCTCGATGCCCGCGATGGTGGTGGCACCCCGCTCCCGAGCCAGGTCCGCGAGGGCGCCGATGATCACCCCGAACGCCGCCGGGGTGGACAGCAGCGGGGTGATGTCCTTGAAGACGACTCCGGGCTTCGGGAAGTCCGGGACGTCACGGACGTGGGCGGCGAGCACATCCGCGGCCGTGCCAAGCTCCGGCCCGCTGTCGACGCTCGTCATCGTGGTGGCCTCTCCGATCCTCGTTGTCGCCGCCCGTCAGGGCGGCCCTGTCCGCGTCGCTGTGGTGCCGGCTTCGATCTGCTTTACGCCGCCGGGCCCCGCCCACCCACAGCGGAACCGGGCCGGATCCCCATCCCGGGGGCACCGCCACCGCGTTCTGGCGAGCCACGCGCGGGACCGGGCCGCGGGGTGGTGCTAGCGCGAGCGCTTCTTACCACCGGGGCGCCGCCCCGCGCCGGGTCTGGGCTTCGCGCCACGCTGCCGAGCCGACGAACCGCCGAGCGATCCCGCTCCCCGGCCCGCTCCACCCGCGCTTCCGGCACCGGCCGCCGCGGGGCGCAACCCGCCCCCGACCCCGACCGCGTCGCCGGAACCCCGCGCCTCCGGTTGGTCCGGATCGTCCGACTGCAGGGCGGCTGCCATGCCCTCGTCCGGCCGGGCCTGCACCGAGCGGCCGGTCCGGCCGGCTTCCGAGCGGGCCCTGCTCGCCCGTGCCCGGGCCACCCGGGCATCGAGCGCGCGCACGTCCGCCTCGTTCCGCTTGAGGTCGACGAGCAGCGGGGTGGCGAAGAACAGCGAGGAGTACGCACCGGACGCGATACCGACGAACTGGGCGAGCGCGAGGTCCTTCAGCGTGCCCGCACCCAGCAGGCCGGCGCCGACGAACAGCAGCGAGGCGACGGGGATCAGCGCGATCAGCGAGGTGTTCAGCGACCGGACCAGTGTTTCGTTCAGCGCGTCGTTCGTCGCCTCCGCGTAGGTCCGCCGGGTCGACGTCGCCATTCCGGCGGTGTTCTCCCGCACCCGGTCGAACACGACCACCGTGTCGTAGAGAGAGAAACCGAGAATGGTCAGGACCGCGATGATCGTGGATGGCGTGACCTCGAACCCGACGAGCGAGTAGATGCCCATGGTGACCACCAGGTCATGGACGAGGGCGGCCATCGCTGCCGCTGCCATCTTCCACTCGAACCGGATCGACAGATAGATCATCACGAGTACCAGGAAGACGATCAGACCCTTGATCGCCTTGTTCGTGATGGTCGACCCCCAGGACGACCCGACCGTCGACACGGCGATGTTCTCGTCCGGGTTCTCGACGTTGAAGGTCTCCGCCAGGGCGTTCTGCACCTGCTCGGTCTGCTGGTCGGACAGCGTCGGTGTCTGCACCCGGAACTGCCCGGACGTCTCCAGCTGCTGGACGACGCTGTCCGCGGGATCGACCCCGTTGTCAGCCAGGACCTGTTCGACCTGCTCGACGGAGCCGCCGTTGGTCGGAAGCTGGAACACCGCCCCACCGGAGAACTCGATACCGAGTGTGAAGCCCCGGACAATCATGCTCAGCACACAGATCGCGATCAGTACTCCGGACACGGTGTACCAGACGCGCCGGCGGCCGACGAAGTCGACGTGGAACTCGCTGCGGTAGAGACGACCCAGCATCGACATGTCAGTGCTCCCGCCTCTGCCCGGCAGTACGCCGGCCCGATCCCGGCCGCGCAGCCGGCTTCCTCAGCTGGGGCACCGAGCCCGGCGGGCCGGAATCCCCCTCGCCCGGAAGGTCGTCGCCCCCGCCGCCCGGCGCGGTGCCGGCCTCCCCCACGGCAGTCGCCGGCCCCCGCTTCACCAGGCGCGCGGAACGCTCCCCGGTAACGCCGGTCGAAGATCCAGACAGCCCGGAGAACCGACTGGTGCTGAACAGCGGTCGGCGCACCAGCACCGTGACAAGGGGGCGGGTGAAGATGAACATGATCAGGACGTCGACGAGAGTCGACAGGCCGAGCGTGAACGCGAAGCCCCGGACGGACCCCACCGACAGGATGTAGAGCACCGCGGCGGCGAGGAACGACACGGTGTCGGCGGACAGCATGGTGCGGCGGGACGCCGGCCACGCCCGGTCGACAGCGGTGCGGACGCTGCGGCCCGCCTGGACCTCGTCCTTGATCCGTTCGAAGTAGACGACGAACGAGTCCGCCGTGACACCGATCGAGACGATGAGGCCGGCGATACCGGCGAGGGTCAGCGTGAAGCCGATCGCGTCGCCGAGGAGCACGACCGCCGCGTAGTTCAGCGCGGCGCTGGCCGCCAGCGACGTGATCACGACGATGCCGAGTGCCCGGTAGTAGAGGAACGAGTAGATGACCACCAGGCCGAGGCCGATGGCACCGGCCAGCAGGCCGCCGTGCAGCGACTCCCGACCCAGCGTCGGGGAGATCGACTCCGCCTGGGAGCGCTCGAAGGCCAGCGGCAGCGCACCGAAGCGCAGCACGTCGGCGAGGTCCTCGGCCTCCGACTGGGTGAAGTCACCCGAGATCTCGGCCGAGCCGGCGATGCGCTCGTTCGTCTGGGGAGCGGACTGGACGACCCCGTCGAGCACGATCGCGACCTGGGTGCCGACGGTCTCTTCGGTGAGCCTGGTGAACTTGCCCTGACCGGCGCCGGTGAACTCGACGTTGACAGCCCACTCGTTGGTCGTGACGTTCGCCGTTCCGCCGCCGCCGCGCAGGCCGGCCGAGGCGGAGGAGACATCCGTCCCGACCAGGGCGGCGGGCTTCAGCAGGTACTTCGTCGTGCCGTCGCGGTCGCAGGCCGCGATCCAGTCCTCCGGGCGGTCCAGGCTGGCGGTGGAGCTGCGCACCCCGGTAGCCGAGCACGTCAGGTTCGCGAACCGCTCGGCGACGTCGGCGGGCGGGCTGTCCGCGCCCCCCGCGCCCGCGGACGGCGCGGGGGGCGCCGCTGGTGCCGCTGGTGCCGGCGACGCCGGCGCCGCGGGAGCCGTCGCGGCGGCGCTCGGTGCCGCGGTGCCGGACGAGCCGGTTGCCGCCGCGAGCTGGATTCGCGGTCCGCCGTCCGACCCGGACGCGCCGGCCGACCCGGACGCGCCGTCCGGCCCGGGTGTGAAGGATGCGGGCTGGGCCGCGAAGCCGGAACCGCTGCCGGGCACGCCGAGTGCGGCCGGCTGCTGGCTGGCGGGTGCCCCGCTCGCCGCCGGAGTCGGTGCCCCGGTCGCCGCCGGGGTCGGAGCCTCGCCGGTCGGCGCGGTGCCACCCGGAGCGGTCGTCGCCCCCGGGGCCGGGGCCCCGGACGGGGCGGGGGCGGCGCCCGGCGCCGGTGTCGCCGGCGCGGCGGACTGTGCGATGTCCGACCCGGCCACCTCGCGGAAGCGCAGCTCGGCGGTCTGGCCGACGAGCGACACGACATCGTTGCGCCCGCGGCCCGGGACGGCGATCTCGATGGTGTCGCCCGCGCGGCGTACCTCGGCCTCGGCCACACCGAGGCCGTCGACCCGTTCGCGGATGACGTCCACGGCCTTGTTGAGAGCGGAGTCGTCGACCGAGCCGCCGGTCACCGACCGGGGCGTCAGAATGACGCTCGTTCCGCCCTGGAGATCGAGGCCGAGTTTCGGCGTCCAGGTGCTGGTGAGGGCCATGAGGCCGTAGAGGACGGCGAGCAGAGCACCAAGTGCCCCGAGCCGAGCGCCGACGGAGATACCTCCGGAGGCTCGTGCCGAGCGACGTGCCAACGCCAAGTCCTTCCTCACACACCGTCACCGATTCCGGCGGCGCCTACCGATTCCGAACGAGTGTCACCGAGGGTACGTTCCAACAGGCCCGCCGTGACACCACCAGCCGTCGACGGGCGCGTGACGGTCGACGATGGCGGGCACCACGCCCGCACCACAGCCTCCATCGAGTTCCCGAATGCCGTCACACCGACCGGTGTTCGCCCTGCCCGGGGCCCGACCGCCGGCGTCCCCGGGCGGGCGGAGAAGCGGTCCGACGCCCGCCGGATGCTCGGCACCGGACCTCGATCCGGGCCACAGAGAGTTACGAGCACGGCGAGCGCCCAGCACCCGGACCGCGGTCTAGAGCTCCTTGCGCGGCGGGCTCGGATTCCCGCCCGTGCCTTCGGTGCTGCCATCGGGGCGCGAACCGTCACCGGCGGATCCGGCAGGACCGGTGTCACTCGCCGGACCTGTCGAGCCTGCTGTGCCCGTTACCCCGGTCCCGTCAGTCGCGTCAGACCCGTCCGCCGCCCTGCTCGCGTCGCCGTGGGTCGTTCCGGGCGGCGCGGCGTGGTCGCCGTCCGCGGTGTCGCTCTCACTCTCGGAATCCGGAGTGCTGATCACCCGGGCGATGGCGTTGCGGCCGAACCGGCAGACCACATCCGGCGCGATCTCCAGAAGGACATCGGAGCCGTCCTGCTCGACCACGGTCGCGTAGAGACCGGCAGTGGTCACGACGAGCGTGCCGGGCACGATCTGGGAGAGCTGCTGCTGCTGCGCCTTCGCGCGGCGACGCTGCGTCGAGAAGAAGTAAACGATCAACAGCACAATGAGGAGCGGAAAAATCAGTCCACTGATGGAGCTGCCGCCGTCGTTGTCCGCCGCGCTCGTCAAGATCGCGAGTTCCTGCACGTCCTGCCCTCCTGGGTGTCGCGGCTGATCGTACGTATCCGCGCCACAGCCACCGCGGGCAGCCTGCCGGTGTGTTCCCGTGCTGGAGGGGTTCGGGTCGCGTCGAGCCCGTACGCCGGCCCGTGCGCCAGCGCGTCGATTGGCCGGCTCACACCGGGGGCGGCTCCTCGGCGAACAGCGCGACCTGAGCCTGTGACCTGCCGAGTGCGTCCGACACCGGCTCCATTCCCAGATGGGTGAAGGCCGCCGGGGTGGCCACGCGCCCACGGGCGGTGCGCACCAGCAGGCCCGCACGCAGCAGGAACGGCTCGGACACGTCCTCGACCGTCTCCACCTCCTCCCCGACCGCCACGGCCAGGGTGCCGAGACCGACCGGACCACCGCCGAACCGTCGCACGAGCGCGTCGAGCACCGCGCGGTCGAGCCGGTCCAGGCCGAGCGCATCGACGTCGTAGACACGCAGCGCGGCCTGGGCGACGTCCCGCGACACGACGCCGTCGGCCCGCACCTCGGCGTAGTCGCGGACCCGGCGCAGGAGCCGGTTGGCGATCCGGGGCGTCCCACGCGAACGGCCCGCCACCTCGACGGCGCCGTCGTCGGTGAGCCGCACGCCGAGCAGCCGCGCCGAGCGCGCCAGCACCAGGGCCAGCTCGTCGGCGTCGTAGAAGTCCATGTGCCCGGTGAAACCAAAACGGTCCCGCAGCGGGCCGGTGAGAAGGCCTGACCGGGTGGTGGCACCGACCAGCGTGAACGGGGCCAGGTCCAGCGGGATCGCCGTCGCGCCCGGGCCCTTGCCGAGGACGACGTCCACCCGGAAGTCCTCCATCGCCGCGTAGAGGAGCTCCTCCGCCGGCCGCGCGATGCGGTGGATCTCGTCGAGGAACAGCACCTCCCCGGGCGTCAGCGCGGTCAGGATCGCGACCAGGTCACCCGCCCGCTCGATCGCCGGGCCGCTGGTCATCCGCAGGGGGACGCCGAGCTCCTCCGACACGATCATGGCCAGGCTCGTCTTACCGAGCCCCGGCGGACCGGACAGCAGGACGTGGTCCGGCGGCCGGCCTCGGCCCTGCGCACCCTCCAGCATGATCGAGAGCTGTTCACGCACCTTGCGCTGGCCGACGAACTCGTCCAGCGTCCGCGGGCGCAGGCCCGCCTCGAAGGCCCGCTCCTCCGGCGCGGCCGTGGCTGAGATCAGGCCGTCCTCGCTCACGCCACCTCCCGCGACACCGCGCTCGTTCTCCTGCCATCGCTCTCGTTCCCGGCCGCCGCGCTCACAGCGCCAGCAGCGCTCATCGCGCTCATCGCGGCCGCAGGATCGCCAGGCTCGCGCGCAGCAGCGCGGCCGGGTCGTCAACCGCCGCCCCCGCACCGGTCGCGGTTCCGGCGGCTCCGGCGGCTCCGGCGGAACCAATCGCCTCATCGGCAGCCGCCCGCCCGCCCGCGGAGTCGTCGTCGGACTCGGCGGCCACGGCGAGGCCAGCCCGGGCGGCGATGACCGCCTCCTGCGCCTCACGGGCGGTGTAACCGAGGCCGACCAGCGCGTCACGCACCTGCTCGCCGCCCGAACCCCCGAGTCGGGCGTCGGGCGCCGGCGCCTGGCCGCCGCCGGGCGGCACCGTGCCACGTGCCGACGGAACCGGAGACGCCGGTGGGCCGAGCCGGTCCCGCAGGTCGAGCACGATGCGCTGGGCGCCCTTGCGGCCGATCCCGGGGACCTTGGTCAGCGTGGCCAGGTCCTCCTCGGCGACGGCCCGGCGCACCGTGTCCGGGCTGTGCACACCCAGGACGGCCTGCGCGAGCCGCGGCCCGACGCCCGCCGCGCCCTGCAGGATCTCGAAGACGTCCCGCTCGTCCGCGTCGGCGAAACCGTAGAGCGTCAGCTCCGTCTCGCGCACGACGAGGGTCGTCGCCAGCCGCGCCCGCTCCCCGACCCGCAGCCGACCCAGCGTCGACGGCGTGCACCAGACCAGCACACCGATCCCGCCGACCTCGACGACGGCGGACGCGGGCGACAGCGCCTGCACCGTCCCGCTGACCGAGGCGATCATGTCTCTGTCATGCCCGGACGCTCCGCCGAGTCATGCCCGGCGGAGTCATGCCCGTGCCCGCCGTGGGTCCGCGGAGCGCAGCCGGGCGAGCGCCGGCCCGCGCCACAGGTGGCACAGGGCGAGCGCGAGCGCATCCGCGGCGTCGGCCGGGCGCGGCGCCTCCGGAAGATCAAGAAGCCTTGTCACCATGAACCCCACCTGTGCCTTGTCCGCCCGCCCGCTGCCGGTGACCGCGGCCTTCACCTCGCTGGGCGTGTAAAGGCCGATCGGCAGCCCGCGGCGGGCCGCCGCCACGATGGCCACGGCACCGACCTGGGCCGTACCCATCACCGTGCGGACGTTCGCCTGGCTGAACACCTTCTCCACCGCCACGGCATCCGGGCGCAGCCGGTCCAGCCACTCCTCCACGCCCTCGGAGACGGCACGCAGCCGCTGCGCCACCTCGTCGGATGCCGGAGTGCGCACAACACCGACATCGACCAGATCAGCCCGACGACCCGGGCCACCGTCGACCACGCCGATACCACAGCGGGTCAGGCCCGGGTCCACCCCGAGAACACGCAACGATGCCTCCCGGCCACGGCCACGAACATTCGTTCGATCCTAGTGGCCGGGGCAACACCGACATCCACGACACGCCGACCGGACGCCCGCGGCGGCGGACCGGACGCCCCAAGCACCCCTCCGGGGCGGCACCCGAACCGAAGCGCCCTGCCCGGAGGCGGTGCGGCGCCGCGGGCTCAGCTCGAGACGAGCTCCATGACGTCGTCGGAGATGTCGGCGTTGAACCAGACGTTCTGGACGTCGTCCAGATCCTCCAGCGCCTCGACGAGCTTGAGCACCTTGCGGGCCGGCTCCGCGTCGAGCGGGACGCTCACCGAGGGCAGCCACGACAGGTCGGCGGAGGCGACGGCAAGCCCGGCGTCACCGGCGGCCACCCGGACCGCATGCAGGTCCGTGGCCTCGGAGACCACCTCGAAGGCCTCGCCGACGTCGTTCACCTCCTCGGCACCGGCGTCGAGGACGGCCAGCAGCACGTCGTCCTCACCCAGCTCGGGTGTCTTGTCGATCAGGATGACGCCCTTGCGGTTGAACAGGTACGACACCGAGCCCGGGTCGGCCGGGGTGCCGCCGTTGCGGGTGATCGCCACCCGGACGTCGGACGCGGCCCGGTTGCGGTTGTCGGTGAGGCACTCGACGAGGACGGCGACACCGTTCGGCCCGTACGCCTCGTAGGTGACCTCCTCGTAGTTCACGCCACCGGCGAGCTCACCGGAGCCCCGCTTGATCGCCCGGTCGATGTTGTCGTTCGGCACCGACTGGGACTTGGCCTTGGCGATGGCGTCGGCCAGGGTCGGGTTGCCGGCCGGGTCGCCGCCGCCGGTCTTCGCCGCCACCTCGACGGTCTTGACCAGCTTGGCGAACAGCTTGCCGCGGCGGGCGTCAACGACCGCCTTCTTGTGCTTGGTGGTCGCCCACTTGGAGTGACCGCTCATGACCTGCCCCTCTTGAGCCCGAGCTCGGATCGCACGATCTGGACGAACAGCCGGTGCACCCGGATGTCTCCCGTCAGTTCAGGGTGGAACGACGTGGCGAGCAGCGGGCCCTGCCGGATCGCGACCGGACGGTCGCCGACCCGTGCCAGTACATCCACTCCGTCCCCCGCCTTTTCTACCCAGGGCGCCCGGATGAAGACAGCGTGCACCGCCGGCCCCTCGACGCCCGCCACCGTCAGGTCCGTTTCGAAGGACTCGACCTGGCGGCCGAACGCGTTGCGGCGAACGACCACGTCGAGCCCACCGATCAGCGGCTGGTCGGGACGACCGTCTATCACGTCCCGCGCGAGCAGGATCATGCCGGCGCAGGAACCGAACACCGGCAGACCACCCGCGACCGCCGCCCGCAGCGGGTCCAGCAGGTCGAACACACGCAGCAGGCGACCGATCGTAGTGGACTCGCCCCCGGGCAGAACCAGGCCGTCCAATGATCCCAGCTCCGCCGCCCGGCGGACCTCGCATGCCTCGGCGCCGGACCCGGTGAGCGCGCGCACGTGCTCACGCACATCGCCCTGCAGCGCCAGGACGCCGATCCGAGGAGAGCTCACCAGCCGCGGTCGGCGAAGCGCGCCTGCGGCGAGAGCTCACCGACGTTGATGCCGACCATCGCCTCCCCCAGGCCACGGGAAACCTTGGCCAGTACCGCCGGGTCGTTGTACATCGTCGTGGCCTCGACGATGGCCCGGGCCCGCCGCGCCGGGTCGCCGGACTTGAAGATGCCCGAGCCGACGAAGACGCCGTCCGCGCCGAGCTGCATCATCAGTGCCGCGTCCGCCGGGGTGGCGATGCCGCCGGCGGTGAACAGCACGACCGGCAGCCGGCCGAGCCGGGCGACCTCGGTGACCAGCTCCACCGGCGCCCGCAGCTCCTTCGCGGCGGCGTACAGCTCCTCGGACGGCAGCGCCGACAGCCGGCCGATCTCCGCCCGGATGGTACGCATGTGCACAACGGCGTTGGAGACCTCGCCGGTGCCCGCCTCCCCCTTCGAACGGATCATCGCCGCGCCCTCGGAGATGCGCCGCAGCGCCTCGCCGAGGTTGGTGGCACCACAGACGAAGGGAACCGTGAAGGCCCACTTGTCGATGTGGTGGTGCGGATCCGCCGGGGTGAGCACCTCGGACTCGTCGATGTAGTCGACGCCGAGCTCCTGGATGATCTGCGCCTCGACGAAATGCCCGATCCTGGCCTTGGCCATGACCGGGATCGAGACCGCCTCGATGATCCCGGCGATCATCTCGGGATCGCTCATCCGCGACACGCCGCCCTGCGCGCGGATGTCGGCGGGCACCCGCTCCAGCGCCATGACCGCCACTGCGCCCGCGTCCTCGGCGATGCGCGCCTGCTCGGCGGTGACGACGTCCATGATCACGCCGCCCTTGAGCATCTCCGCCATGCCGCGCTTCACCCTGCCGGTGCCGGCCTGCCGTTCCGCCCCGCCGCCCGGCGCGACGGGGCCGGATGGCGAAGCGCCCGTGGCAGGGGCGGGAGCGGTCGGGCCGTCGGACATCATGTGGTGTCTCTTTCGGGTAGTACGGACAGGTTCTCCGGACAAGGTCCGCGATGGTGCCGGCCAGCGTTCCGACGGACCACCGACGACGTCGGCCCGTGCCCGGAACCGGGCCCGCGCACGGTGGCGGCGGGACCCTGTGGCCGGGGATCGACCGGGTGGCCGGGGATCGACCGGTCTGGCGCCGGGCCGCGCGGGGAGCAGGCTCTCCGGCGGTCGTTCCGGGCCGGACGGACCCGGACGGACATGGATGCCGGTCCATGGTACGGCCGGAACGGGCCTGTCCTACCCCATCATCAGCATCACTGCGATCGCTGCCGACAGTGGCAATCCGCACACTCGCAGGGCAGAGCGGGAATACCGGGCATCCGTGTGCGTCCTGGAGACCAGGTAGCCGGCGGCCGGCGCAGTATCCTGCCGTGCCGCAACCCGGAGCACTCCAGGAGAATGATGACAAGCCCCTACGGCCCACCGCCGCCCGGAGCCCAGCCCGGTCCAGGTCACGCGCCATGGGGCGGCGGTACACCAGGTCCCACCGAGGCAGGTGCGGGCGGGGCGTCGCGCGGGGCCGGCGGCCCGGGTCACTTCGGACCCCCGCCCGCCGGAAGCGGCGGGCCCGGCTGGCCCGCACCCCCGCCGGGCGCCAGGCAGCCGGCAGGGCCGTCCCCCGGCCCGATGCCGGGCTGGCCGCCGCCACCGCCCCCACCACAGCCACCGCAGCCCGGCGGCCCCGGTGGGTGGCCGGGGAACGGCGGCTGGCCCGGGCACGTCGGCAGTCCCGGCGCTCCTGGCTGGCCCGCCCCCTCCGCCGGATCGCCGCACCCCGGCAGCTGGACAGGCGCGGGCGGTGGGCCGGCCCCGGGCAGGTGGGCACCCCCGTGCCGCATCTGTGGCGCCGGCCCGGCGACTCAGGTCACGATCCGCGGTCACCAGTCCTTCGTCGTCTTCATGCGGTTCCTGGCGGAGCGCGGCCCGTTCTGCCGCACCTGCGGCACGGCACTGCTGCGTGCCATGACCGCGCGGACGCTCTGGCAGGGCTGGTGGGGCATCGGCTCCCTGCTCATCACGCCGGTGGTCCTCTGTCTGAACCTCACCTCGCGGTCGAAGATCGCCAAGCTGCCGCCACCCGGCCCGCCCTGGGCCCCGCGGCCGCCGGAGCAGCGCCCGCTGACGCGTCGGCCGGAAGTGCTCGGCCTGCTCGTCCCGCTGGCGGTCGTGGGGGTTCTCATCGCGGCGGTCGCGATGAGCCAGCCGGGCGCCGGCCAGGCCAGGTCCGGAGACTGCGTCCGGCGGGACGGGGATGACATCGCGGTCGTCGAATGTGCGTCACCGGACGCCCAGTACGTCGTCCTGACCCGGATTGACGGCAGGTCCGACGCTCTGTGTGATCTCTGGGCGCGGACCACCGCCAGTTACACGCAGACCGGGCCCGGAACGGACTTCGTCCTGTGTCTCGGCCCGGTGCCAGGCACCCGTGGGGAGGTGCCCGCGGGCCCCGGCCAGGACGGACCGCCCGGCGACGACGGAGGCCAGCCCGTTGGCGGCGTCACCCGCAACGCCAGCGTCACCGCTGGGAGCTGACCGGGAGCGCGCGTACGGCGGTCAGGGGCCGGAGACCTCTGCCGAGCTCTCGGGCCGGGGCGGGCCGTCCTCGCGCACCGGCGGCGCGTCGTCGATCTCGAAGTAGGCGGGCAGCGGACGTCGCCCCGACAGGTGCATCAGCCGCACCAGGCGCCGCCCGGCCAGCGAGCGGACGTCACCCACGGCATCGTTGTGGAACTGGCGGGCCAGCGCCACCCTGGCCGCCGCCGCGTCCATGGCGTGGACGTCACCCGGGGCCGCCCGTCCCACCGCCAGGGCGACAGCCGGCGAGCGCAGCGCTCGGCTCAGCGCGTTCTCGGCATCCTCGGCGGTGGCGTCCAGCGCCGCCTCGGCAAGCAGTGTGGCGTGACCGGCTCTGGCCCGCTCCGCGGCGATGGCGAGATCATCCAGCCCGCAGCTGCGGGCGAAGGTCCGCGCGGCGTCGGCCCGGGCCGTGAGCTGCGCGACCAGCCCGGCCCGCGTCGCGTCGACCCGGTTTGCCAACCGGTCCAGCCGGCTGGCGAGCCAGGTCAGATAGGTCGCTATCGCCACAACAAGGACGACCACGGCCACGACGACTGTCATCTCGCGCAGCGTAGTCAACTCCGGGGGACGGATCGTCTTTGGGACCTACCACGCGAAGGACACGGTGCAGCGGTCAGGTGTCGTCCGCGGCGACCGACACCGGGGAGTCACCGGAGACCATCTCGTACACGCCCACGATGCGCTGCGCGACGACCCGCCAGTCGTACCGCGCCACCACCGCGCGGCCGCGCTCGACCAGCCGTGCCCGCTCCGCCGGGTCGCGGAGCAGCTCGGCCAGCCTCGCCGCCAGCTCCGCCGGCTCACCGACCCCGAACAGCCGCCCGGCGCGGCCGTCGTCCAGCACCCGCCGGAAGGCGTCGATGTCGCTGGCGACCACGGGGGTGCCGGCGGCCATCGCCTCCAGCAGCACGATGCCGAAGCTCTCCTGGCCCGTGTTCGGCGCGCAGTACACGCTGCCGGAGGCGAACACCGCCGCCTTGTCCGCCTCGGGGACAAGGCCGATCAGATCGACCCGCCCGAGCAGGGACGGGTCGATCCTCGACCGCACCGCCTCGGTGTCCCCGGGGCCCGCGACCAGCAGTCGCGCGTCCGGCACCTGCTCGACCAGCAGCGGGAAGGCCGCCATCAGCACGTCTAGACCCTTGCGGGGTTCGTCGATCCGGCCGAGGAACACAACCACCGGCCCGTCTTCTCGCGGGGAGCCGCCGCCCTCGGCGCCGCGGCCCTCGGCGCCGCCGCCGCCGTCATCGTCACCGACGCCGGCCACGGGCCGGTAGCGGGGCAGCGGGCGGGCGCCTTCGAACGCGCGTACCGCCACCCCGTTCGGGATCAGGATCGCGCCGGCGCCCAGATGTTCCACCAGTGTGCGGCGGGCGGCCTCGGACACCGCGATCCGCGCGCGCAGCTTCTCCAGCGAGGGCTGCAGCGCGCTCTGGGCGGCGGTGAGGAACCGGGAGCGGGGGTTGGCGGTGTGGAAGGTGGCGACCAGCGGGCCGTCAGCGAGCATGCAGGCCAGCAGGCTGACGCTGGGAGCTGTCGGCTCGTGGGCGTGGAGCACGTCGAAGTCGTGCTCGCGCAGCCAGCGCCGGACCCGCGCGGCCGACACCGGGCCCATGAGCAGGCGCGCGACCGAACCGTTGTACGGCACCGGCACTGCGCGCCCGGCGTCCACCGCGTAGGGCGGCAGGGTGGACTCGTCGTCCACCGGCGTGATCACCGAGACGTCGTGCCCGGCGTCGAGCAACGTCTCCGCGAGGTCGCGCACGTGCGCCTGGACCCCGCCGGGGACGTCCCAGGTGTAGGGGCAGGCGAGTCCGATCTTCACAGCCGGCTCTCCCCCACTGTCCCGGAGTCGCGCCAGATGCGCTGGAGCATGTGCCAGTCGGCCGGATGCGCCGCGATACCCGCGGCGAACTCGTCGGCGAGTACCTGGGTCATCGTCCGGATGTCGGTGTGCGGCACCTCGGGGTGGATCCGCGCGCTCCATCCGTCGTCGTCGAACCACAGTGTCACCGGCAGCAGGGTCGCGCCGGTGCGCAGCGCGAGGGCCGCCGGGCCCGGCGGCATGGTCGCCGGTGCGCCGAAGAACGAGACGGTGACGCCGTCGGCGGACAGGTCACGGTCGGCCAACAGGCAGAGCGCCCCACCGGCGCGCAGCCGCTCGGCCAGCAGGCCGGACGGAGGCCGTTCTCCACCGGTCAGGGGGATGACCTCCATGCCGAGCGCGGTGCGGAACCGGACGAACCGCTCGAACAGCTGCTCTGGCCGCAGCCGCTCGGCGACGGTGGTGAACGGAATGCCCGTCGCCACCAGCCAGGCACCGGCATGCTCCCAGTTCCCCATGTGGGGCAGTGCGAGGACGGTGCCACGGCCGGTCGCGTGCGCAGCTCGCAGCCGGGCCTCGTCCAGGACGCGCATGCGGCCGACGATGCGGGTGGCCGGCAGGTCCTGGAGGCGGAACACCTCCAGCCAGTACCGGGCGTAGGAACGCAGCGCGGAGCGGGTCAGCGCGTCGAGGTCGGTGCCGGGGGGGACGACCCGGGCCAGGTTGGCACGCAGCCGGACCGCCCCACGGCCCTGGCGGCGCCAGGCGAGGTCCGCGGCGCGCCGGAAGCACCAGGCCGCCAGCCGCTCCGGCAGCAGCCGGACCAGCCGCCACCCCAGGATGTACGCGACCAGCGTCACCCGACCCGCGAGCGCCATCGGCGGCCGGTTCCCTCGCTCGCTCAGCGGCCGGGCGCGACCCGCGGCACCAGCGGCGACGCGGCCGGCGTGGGTGCCACGGGCGGCGGGTCGAGGGGGGCGCTGTCGACACCGGCCGACGCCATGACGGACGAGGCTCCGGACGGGTCGGCGCCGGGCGGCGCGGTACTGGCCGGCCCCGCGTCGGCCTCGGTGCTCGGCGCGCCAGCCGGTGGCGCGAAGGTCGGCCGGCCCGACCGGACGAACTGGCGGTGCACGTGCACGACCCGCTGGGCCACTGTGAGCACCGTGGCACCGACCAGGAACCACAGTGCCACCGGCAGGAGATAGGGCACTCCGAGGCCGTAGAGGCCGGCCGCCACAAGCAGGATCAGCAGCCGCTCCCCGCGCTCGGCGAAGCCGACGTTGCAGCTGAAGCCCAGCCCCTCCGCGCGGGCCTTGACGTACGAGGTCACCGAGCCGGCGACGAGGCACAGCAGCGCGGCGCCGGCCAGCGGCAGCGAGTCGCCGTCGCCCGCGTACCAGATCACCAGCGACCCGAAGATCGCGCCGTCGCCGACCCGGTCGGAGGTCGAGTCCAGGAACGCGCCCCACTTGGACGAGATCCCGCGAGCCCGGGCGATCACGCCGTCCATCAGGTCGGAGAAGACGAACAGGGTGATGACCACGGTGCCGAGGAAGAAGACGCCGCGGGTGAAGAACCCGAGCGCGGCGCCGGCGACGCCGATCGTGCCGATCACCGTGACCAGGTCGGGCGACACCGACGATCGCGCGGCCCACTGGCTCAACGGATCGAGCACCTTCTGGAGCTGGGGTCGCGCCTTGCTTGCGAGCATGTCCGTCCCGTCGTCTGTCGCGTACCGCCCGGGTTGGGCGGTCTCACAGTACCGCCGTCACGATCCGCTCATTTTTCGTCACGATCGAGGCAGGAGTTGTGCCCCCTGTCACATCGGGGGACTCTTCCTGGTACGTGCCAGCGCCTCGGCCGGCACCCGCGTCCCCATGGGTCACGGGTGCCGGCCGGCGACGGTGCTGGCCGCCAGGCGGACCCGCGCCGGCCGGAACGGAGCCGGAATGCACACGGGTGCCGCCGAGCCCCTGCCTGGGAGGCGGTATGTCAGCAACGTCACGCGATGTGCGCAACGTGGTCCTCGTCGGTCACACCGGTGCCGGCAAGACGACTCTGATGCAGCACCTGCTCCGGACAGCGGACAGTCTCGACCCGTTGCCCACCCCGGAACCCCCTTCGGCGGACCACGCGAAGGGCACCAGCCACCCGAAGGGCACCAACCACCCGAAGGGCACCAACCACGCGAAGGGCGGCAGCGGCCGGCCGCACGCGGACACCTCGTCCACCGCCGGGGCCTGGCCCGGGGTCGGTGCCGCCGGAGGCGGCGCGGGCAGCGCCTCCGGCGGAGAAACCGTCGAGCGAAGCGTCTCCCTGATCCTCGCGTCGCTACAGCACCGTGGCGTGACCGTGAACCTGCTGGACACGCCGGGCTATCCCGACTTCGTCGGCGAACTACGCGCAGGCCTGCGGGCGGCCGACGCCGCGCTGTTCGTCATCAGCGCGCTGGAAGGGATCGACGGCTCGACCCGGATGCTGTGGGACGAGTGCGCCTCGGTGGGCATGCCTCGGGCCATTGCCGTCACCCGGCTGGACCATCCCCGCACCGACTTCGACGCGACGGTGCTGGCGTGCCAGGAGGCGTTCGGGTCCGGCGTCCTGCCCGTCTACCTTCTTGCCGCGGGCGAGGCACCCGGCGCGAGCCACCGGCTCGTCGGCCTGGTGACCGGCCGTCTGATCGACTACTCGGCCGACGGCCGCCACGAACACGACCGCCCGGTCGAGCTCACCGGATCGGCGGCGGCGGCCCGTGACGCGCTGCTGGAGACGGTGATCGCCGAAAGTGAGGACGAGGACCTGCTGGAACGCTACGTCGACGGCGCGGAGCTCGACCCCAAGGTCCTTCTGGACGACCTGGAGACGGCCGTCGCGGGCGGATCGTTCTTCCCGGTGCTCCCCCTCATCACACCGCCGGGGCCCGAGCGGGGTACCCGCCCCACGGCCCCCGGACTGGGCACCGCGGAGTTGCTCGACCTGTTCGTCCACGGATTCCCGTCGCCGAGAGAGCACCCGCTGCCCCGCCTCACCCGCCCGGACGGATCTCCCTGCCCACCCGCGGTCGGTGACCCGTCCGGCCCGCTCGTCGCCGAGATCGTGCGCACCACCACCGACCCGTACATCGGCCGGATGTCCCTGGTCCGTGTCTTCTCCGGAACCCTGCGCCCCGACGCGGCCGTCCATGTCAGCGGGCACGGACGGAGCGCCGCGGGGCATCCCGATCATGATGACGACGAGCGGGTCGGCGCCCTCTCCCAGGCGGTCGGGATCTCGCTGCACTCGGTCGACGAGTGCCCGGCAGGCGGCATCTGTGTGATCACACGGCTGTCGACCGCCGAGACCGGCGACACGCTCTCCGACCCGGCCGACCCGCGGTACCTGCCCGCCTGGACGATGCCCGAGCCGCTGCTCCCGATCGCCGTGCACACGCAGGCCAGGTCCGACGAGAGCAAGCTCTCCGCCGCGCTCGGGCGCCTCGCCGCGGAGGACCCGACGCTGACCGTCGTCCAGGACCCCGACACCGGCCAGGTCGTCCTGTGGTGCATGGGCGAGGCCCACGGCGATGTCGTCCTCGAGCGCCTGCGCGACCGGTTCGGTGTCACCCTGGAGAAGATTCCGCTGCGGCTGCCGATGCGCGAGACACTGCGCGGCCCGGCCGAGGGCCTGGGGCGGCTGGTGAAACAGTCCGGTGGACACGGGCAGTACGCGGTCTGCCGGATCGTGGTGGAACCACTGCCCGCCGGGAGCGGCATCGAGTTCGTCGACGAGGTGGTCGGCGGTGCGGTTCCCCGTGCGTTCATCCCCTCGGTGGAGAAAGGCGTGCGAGCTCAGCTCGAGCGGGGGCTGACCGCCGGATTCCCGGCCACCGATCTGCGCGTGCGGCTGGTCGACGGAAAGTCCCACAGCGTCGATTCCTCGGACATGGCCTTCCAGACGGCCGGCGGGCTCGCGGTACGGGACGCCGCGCGCGCCGCCGGGGTGGTCCTGCTCGAACCGGTCCTGGCGATCGACATCAGCGTTCCGGACGAGTTCGTCGGAGCCGTGATGAACGACATCTCCACCCGCCGCGGCCGAGTGGTGGGAATGGCCCCCGCGGGCGGAGAGGGCGGCGGCGGACGGACGGACGGCGCGGCCGGTGAGGCGCCGCCGCCCGGGTCAGGGCCGGGGCGCACCGCGATCCACGCCGAGGTACCCGCCGCGGAGATGACCCGTTACGCGGTGGAGTTGCGTTCCGTCAGCCGCGGTACCGGGATCTTCACCCGGCGGCACCACCGCTACGAACCGCTGCCCGACCACCTCGTGGCCCGGGTCACCGAAGAGCCGGTGTGACGCCCGCCGTGCCGGGACCGACCGCCGGACCGCCGGACCGCCGGAGCGTGCGGCGGCCGGCTGTCAGTCGGTTCCGGTACGGCGCCAGGCCTGGGCAAGCAGGTCCCTGGTGGGGCCGAGCAGCGCCGGCAGAACCCGCGTGGCCCCGATGACGGGCATGAAGTTGGTGTCACCGCCCCACCGGGGCACCACGTGCTGGTGCACGTGGGCGGCGATACCCGCGCCGGCCACCGTGCCCAGATTCATTCCGGTGTTGAATCCGTGCGCACCGCTGGCAAGCCGCAGCGCGCGCAACGCATGCTGCACGAAGAGTGCCATCTCAACGGCCTCGTCGTAGGTCATCTCGGCATAGTCGGCAACGTGCCGGTAAGGCACGACCATCAGGTGGCCGGCATTGTAGGGATAGAGATTCAACACCGCGTAGACGGCATTCCCGCGGGCGACGATGAGGCCTTCCTCGTCGGTCAGCGCGACAATGGCACAGAATGGGCACTCGTCGCCCGGCGAGCGCCCCTCACCCTTGATATAGGCCATGCGGTGCGGGGTGTAGAGCCGTTGGAACGCATCCGGGTGACCCACACCCGCCTGCTCGTCGAGGGGTGTTCCGTCCGGCGCGGCGGTGGCACTCACCGGGCCGGGTCCACTGGACGTGCCCGGCCCTGCTGCCGGCGGGCTGATCCGACGTGCGCCACCCTCACCACGCTGTCGCCTCCCGCGCCCGCGAGCCCGTCGTCCTCGGCCGCCGGTTCACCGCCCGACCAGCCGTTCCCCATCCCGGCACCACGGTACCCACCAGCACACCACACCAGGGTGGCCCACCGCGGCCGACGGCCTCGGACGGCGCGGGCCCGACGCACAGTCGGCAGTCCCGGAGCGCGGCCGACGGTCTTCGATGCGGCCGGGATCACAGCCCGGCCGCATCACGAACGGCCCTCAACCCCCACCAAAGTGCTATCGAGCCCCAGATTGGGCTGCGACCGATCCGGCCGTGGGCGCCGTAGCCACACCAGGAACAGATCCGGACAAAAGGACAAGGTGATCACACCGAAGCCCCGCCCGGGAACAATCGCGACATTCGTCGCCAGGTGTGAGAAAAGAGCGCACGATCGGGTCGTGGACCCGACAGGGAGAGAGTGCAGTCGCGAGTGTGGGCGTACGTGGTTTCGAACCACGGACCTCTGCCGTGTGAAGGCAGCGCTCTACCCCTGAGCTATACGCCCGCGCGATCCATCAGGCCCGTGACCTGCGGACCCGGTATCGGAAGCCTACCGACACCAGACCCCGGAGCCACCCGAAGCCTCTCAGACCAGCCTCAGCGACCGGACGTGTTGCACCCTCGCTGAGGTTGGTCTCAGCTTACACGGACGCGACCGGGCAACGGACAGGGGGTGGCCGCCGGACGGATGCGGGCATGTCTGGCCTCCGACCGAACCTCGGGGACACCGGCGGGTTGGCCGGGACTCGCCGCGGTTGAGACGGGTCCGGACAGGGAAGGCTATGGGTGGCACGGCCTCGGCAGAACGGCCATTGTGCTCGGGGGAACCCTCAGTCGAGCGCGGACGGCGATCATTCGACCACCTTCGGTCGACGGTCGGCGGTCCACAGCGACCGGGACTTCTCGGGGACTTCGGCCGGGCTTCCTGGGTAGGGCAACTCGCCCGAATCGCCGTAACGGATGTTGTCTTGACATAACCTTGTTTCAAACGGGACTCAGAGAGGGAACTATCTCGTTACACGGGTGCTCGCCCGCACCACGCACCATGAGAGGCCGCCCGATGACAATTCGTCACGATTCGATCACCGCAGAACTCGCCCTCCGGCTCGTCGTTCCCGGTGGCGCTCCGGTTCCGGTCGCCGCCACGGTCCGTTACGAACCTGCTGACCCCTATGCGGTCAGCATCGGCTTCCGTACCGGAGCCGACGAGGTCGTCGAATGGACGTTCGCCCGGCAGTTGCTGAGCGACGGCGTGCGACGGCCAGCCGGCGACGGCGATGTGCAGGTCTGGCCCGCTGCGCAGTCAGGGGGGCGGATCGTCTGCCTGTCCTTGTCCAGTCCTTCCGGCCATGCGTTGTTCGAAATGCCCCGGGCTGAGGTACTGGCTTTCCTTCGCCGGACCTACACAGCTGTACCCCTCGGCGGGGAGAGCGACGTCATCGACCTGGATGCCGAACTCGCCCTGTTGATCTGGGGCGGCCCCGAGCGGTGACACCCCCGGGGTCGGCACCGCTCCGACCCCGGCAGGCCGGTGCGGGCACTTCCGGCACGTGACAGTTCCTGTTCACCCAAAGCGCCTGGTGGGGGAGTCCCCCCACCAGGCGCTTTGCTGTCAGCGGCGCGGGGCTGTCAGCGGACTGCCGCGACGTGGTCGCCCCTCGCCGCGTGCGGGGCCGTGGGTGGTCGGCGCCGCGGTCGGCGCGATTCGGCCGTCCCGGGTGGACGAGGCCAGCGACAGCAGCCGGCTGGCCTTCAGCTCCGTCTCCTGCCACTCCGCCTGCGGGTCGCTCCCCCAGGTGATTCCGGCGCCGGTCCCGAACCAGATCCGTTCGTCGGCCAGCCAGAACGTCCGGATGCCCACCGACAGCCAGCCCCGGCCGGTGTCTGCGTCCACCCAGCCGATGCCGCCGCAGTAGGGACCACGGGGTACCGGCTCCAGCCGCCTGATGATCCGCAGCGCGCTCGACTTCGGGGCGCCCGACACGGAACCCGGCGGGGACGTCGCCGCGATCAGCTCCGGCCAGCCGACGTCCGGCGCGAGCCGGGCCTGCACCGTCGAGACCAGGTGCACCAGACCGGGATGCCGCTCGACCGCGCACAGCGCCGGAACCGTGACGCTCCCGGGCCGGGCCACCCGGCCCAGGTCGTTGCGGACGAGGTCGACGATCATCACGTTCTCTGCGACGTCCTTGTCCCGCAGGTCGGCCACCGTCCGGCCGGTGCCCTTGATCGGGCCCGAGCGGACGAGGTCACCGTCACGGGAGAGGAACAGCTCCGGCGAGGCTCCAGCGATGCGCAGGCCGGCCTCCGGGGCGTCGAACACCACCGAGTAGGGAGCGGGGTTGCCCGCGGCCAGGACGGCGGCCAGGCCTGCGAGGTCCGTTCCGCCGGTTCCCGTGGCCATCGGCGCCGAGAGCAGCCGACACAGGTTCACCTGGTAGACCTCGCCTGCGGCAATCTCCGCGCGCACAGCCTGCACGCCGTCGATGTAGGAGGCGGCGTCCAGGCTCGTCACCCAGGTGTCGCGCGGCGGGCCCTGCCAGGGAGCCGCCGCCAGGCTGGCGATGTCGGGCGCGCGGCGCACGTCCCGGAAGCGGACACAGCGGGCCGCGCCCTCGAAGTCGAGGACAACACCCCAGAAGCCACCGCGGTCAAGCACCCGGAGGTCGTCCGACACCTCCACGACGCCGGTGGCCAGCAGACCACCTGCCAGGAGGTAGGACTCCCGGCCCCGGAACCTTCGAGGGGCGGTCACCGCGACCGCCCGCGGCTGTGACGACACATGCGCGCCGCTCCTGACAGTCCTGCCCCCGCTCGTGGTTCCCCCGCTCGTGATGCCCCTGCTCGCGCCCATCATTCCGATCACCGTACCGCCGTCGTCGACCGCGCCTGAGGCCCGAGGTCGCCGCACTGCGCACCCGGAGCGGAGCGGGACTCCCCCGCGCCGCCGTCTACGTGACTACGCCGCCCGCACGGGTACCCCCTGCCGCCCGCGGGCGTGACCCCCGTCCCTCTCCGGCAGCCGGACAGCGCCCCGGTTCCACCCCCCGCCCCGGCGCACCAGGCCCAAACACATGCCTGACACCGTGTGCGACCGGCAGATCAACGTGACAGCGACACACGGTCGACATCCGGGCGACATCCCGGCACGTCGGCGCGCAGATTCGACGACCGCCCCGATCGTCCGCTAGAGTGCTACCTGCACCGCCAAGCGGAACGCCGATCTGATCGGCGGCCCGAGCACACCTTTCGGGAGCGCGGCAGCGGAGCGTGCGGACGTGGCTCAGTGGTAGAGCATCACCTTGCCAAGGTGAGGGTCGCGGGTTCGAATCCCGTCGTCCGCTCGGAAGCGGTGTGGTCAGAGATGAAGCCATCACGGCCTTTCACGGCGGAGTGGCCGAGTGGTTTAGGCAAGGGCCTGCAAAGCCCTGTACGCGGGTTCGATTCCCGCCTCCGCCTCTGATCCAGTTACGGGCGATTAGCTCAGTGGGAGAGCGCTACCTTGACACGGTAGAGGTCACTGGTTCAATCCCAGTATCGCCCACCCGTAGAAAGCGCTGCGGCGCAACGGAAACGGCCACCCCGTGCGGGGTGGCCGTTCTCATTTCCGATCTTCCCACGGGTCCGTGCGAACAGATCTGCGAACGCGGCCTACGCGCAGACCGCCGGCGGTTCGTCCTCTCCGGTCTCATCGCTCGCGTCGGGGGGTTCCTGCTCTGCCTGCACCCCGGGCGGTTCCGGCGTCCCAAGGATCACGTTCGCGATCTCGTCGGCGGCGTCCTTGTCCATGCCGGGGATCACGTGGCTGTAGAACGAGAGGGTGAACGCCACGCTCGCGTGACCGAGACGCTCGCTGACCACCTTGGGATGCACGCCGGACCTCAACGCGGCGGTTGCGTAGCTGTGCCGAACATCGTGCAGACGGATCACGGGCAGCCCCACGGCGCGCGCGTGGTCCTGGAACCAGTCCGTGATCGTGTCCGGGTGGATCGCGGCCCCGTCCGGCCAGCAGAACAGCCGGTCGCTCGTGTACCCAAAGACCTTCCGGTTCTCCTCCCAGATCGCGATATAGGCCCGTAGCGCTGCCAGCGTCAGCGGATCGAGGGACAGCGGGCGGTAGGCGTTCAGCGTCTTCTGCTCACCGTCATCAGCCTTGCCGTCGATGACGACCCGCGGCACGCTCGGCGAGACAGTTGCCCCCGTCAGGTCGACATCCGCGCGGCGCAGACCGGCCAACGCGCCCCGCCGGACACCGGTCGTGATCAGCAGGAGGTACATCGCGAACAGCCGGTCACTGCGGATGTGGTCGACGAAAACCCTCACCTGCTCCGGGGTCCACACCGTGGGGGCCCGCCGCCCGACCCGCGGCCGGTGCGCATCCTCCGCCGGGTTGTGGCGGAGGTAGCCCCACTTCACCGCGTCGCCCAGCGCGCGGCTCAACGTCTGATGAACCACCGCGACCGTGGCAGGGGCCAGACCCGCCCCCTGACCGCCGCGGCGGCGGAGCCGGCCCCCGTCCAACAGGTGGCCGTAGAGCAGGTCTAGACGCCGCGCGGTCAGGTCCTGAAGCGGCGTCGGACCGATCACCGGAACGACGTACAGCGTGAGGTAGTTGCGGTACTTCGCCCACGTCCCCTTCGCCACCGCCGGACGAACCGCGGCGATCCACTCGGTCGCGAACTCCTCCACTGTGCGCCGGGAGGGCGCCACGTGCTTGCCCTCCTCGAACTGGGCGATGGACTCCCGCATGGCCCGGTTCGCTTCCGCCTTGGTTTTGAATCCGCCGCGGGACGTGGTCCGGCGCTTGCCGGTGAGGGGGTCGGGGTCGATGTCGTGGCGGAACTCCCACCCGTTCTTGCGCTTGTAGACGCTGCCCTTCACGCGGCACCACCGAAGGCGGCGCGGAGACGGGCGGTGATGACGTAGACCCGTCCACTCATGCGCTGTGTGGGCAGTTCGCCGGTGTCCGCTAGGCGGTAGGCGGTCGCCCGGGACAGTCCCAGGATCTGCGCGGCCTTCACAACGGAGATCAGCGCGGGCAGCCCCTCGAACGGGTCGGGCCGGTCGGTCGCTGGGGGTGCGGGCGGCGGCGCGGCCTGCGGGGGGTTGGCCAGGTAGGAGTCGAGGCGGTCGAACACGGCCTGAAGTTCCGCGCGGAGCACCGTGAGCACGTCAGGAGTGGCACGGTCGGTCAGAGGCTGAAGGGGCTTCCTGATCACGCGGTGACGGGACTGCGGGACCACACGTTCAGTGGTCACTGGCACGGCGGCGCGGCTCATGATGTATCTGCCTCTTTCTGGATTCCAGACGGGGTGCGGTCCCGGCGGGTTGCTTGGTGGCTGGTCGCCGGGACCGCTTCGGTGATGCGGGGCTGCTTCGGTGGCGGGAAGGCCAACCACCCCGGCGTTGGCTGCTACGGGCTGTGACTGCTGGCGGGTGCCAGCGGGGTCCGGTTTTCTTCTTTTCTTGGGGCGCGTGTTCCGGGCAGGGCTTGGGCACCCCCGCACCCCCCGCAGGGGGTCGGAAGGTGCTGTGTGGCCTGGGGTTTTGGGTGCGGGGGTGCACCCCCGCAAGGGCTGTGGTGCACCCCCGCACCCCCCGCAATTCGGCGAGGCTGCGGGGGTGGCACCCCCGCAGTTGCGGGGGTCCGCGGGGGTGCACCCCCGCAACGAAAGTGCCTGCAGGGCAGGGAGTTTTGAGCGTTTGCGGGGGGTGCGGGGGTGGTTGGCGTCCTGTTCTGAACGGCGGGTGAGAAATTCGAAGAACCGGGTGGGTCATGGGGTGGGTTCGCGGGTTTCGACGCGCCAGAGCCGGACCTTGCTGTGACTTTCCGTGTCGGCGCGTAGGACGTAGGGGCCGTACCAGCGGCCGACATGGCCGCGGAGACGCTTGCCGAGTTCGACGGCGGAGGGGAAGTGCCGGCCGTCGGTGAGGTCGTCGGGGATGGTGCCGTCCCAGCGGTCGGAGCCGTCGGGCTCGCGGTCGAAGGTGGCCCGCAGGTCGGCGGAGGTGATGCCCTGGGCGTTGAGTCCCATGTGCGTCTTCCAGCGGGCGAGGAACGCTTCCCACAGGGCGGCCTGGTCGTCCATGTCGGCGACGTCGGCGGTGTTGTCGAGGAAGCCGGTCAGGCCGTGGTGGGTGACGAATCCGCCGGCGGCTTGGGCCCAGGGGCTGAACTGGCGCATGAGGTGGCCGGTGCGGGGAGCACCGGCCGCGACCCAGTCGGCGACCAGCACGAGGAGGTTCCACTGCAGGGCCTGGCGGTTGGGGGCGTCGGTGAGCCAGGCCTGCAGGTTGGGGATCTGGAACGCGCTGTCGGGCCGGGCTTCGGGGTTGGGCATGTTCGGGTCGAGGCGAACCACGATGGCGCGGCTGGCCATGTCTCCGCCCAACCGCAGGTTGTTGCCGGTGACGGCCCACAGCCGGTCGTTGGCGTGCTTCTCCGACTTCGACGACCCCAGGACACGGTCGGACCACTCCGGGGCGGTAATCAGCCCGGCGAGCACCGCGGACTTGATCTGGGTGCCTTCGGCGATGTTGTCCCAGCAGATCAGCGGTTCGGGGCGGCGCAGCGCCGCCAGGACGGCCTTGCGGAGCTCTTCGTCTCCGCCGGGCCAGGGGTTCTGCTGCTTGCCGTAGATCGACCCGACCATGTCGACCAGCAAGCTCTTGCCGGAGCTGGCGGTGGTGGCGGTGGCGACCCAGAACGGGGTGAGGGTCGCCAGGTAGGGCCGCAGGATCGGGGAGACCAGGATCGCCAGGTAGTTCGCCTTGTCCGCCGGGGCGACCCACGGGAAGTCGTGCAGGACCATCTCCAGGAACCGTTTCGCCGCGGTCACCTGCTCGCTGGACGGCCGGTCGGGAACGGGGGGTAGGGGAACCTTCGGGGCGAAGTACAGGCCGGTGTCCGGGTCGTAGCCGGGGGTTTGCAACAGGGATCCGTCGGGGCGCAGGACGGGTGAGCCGACGATGCCGCGCAGGGGGCGGACACCGGGCCAGTGCCGGCGGGACAGCACGGCGGTGAGGATGCGGTCGGCGGGTGCGTGTTCCTCCTCGGTGATGTCACCGGCCGGGTCGGTGACGCGCCGGTAGGCGTAGGTCTCGTGCGCGAGGATCTGCGCGAACGCGGGGGCGGTCAGCGGCGCGGAGACCAGCGGAAGCGGGTCATCGGCGGCGGTGCTGATGTCACCGGAGACCCGGGCGACCTGGACGACCTGACCGCCGGTGACGTACAGGTCGGCGAACACCCCGGCGTCCAGGGCGGTGGTGAGGTTGCGGATCGCGGTCGGGGCGCCGGTGACGTCGATGTCGGGCCGGCCGTCGGGCCTGTCGTGGACGGGGCGGGGCTGGCGGGTGGTGGTGGTCTTGGCGGCCTGACGGGCGTCGGTCACACCGGCTTTGTGGGCCCGGTCGAACGCACCTTTGAGGATCAGCCGTTCCTTCGCCAGTGCTTCGCGGTGGTCGTCGACAACCAGGGCCTCCACCCCGTGCCATCCCAGGGCGTAGACGTGCTCGCGGACGGTCCGCGCGCGGGCCAGCTCGTCCGCCACGGCGTCCGCGCGGGCCACGACAGTGGCCACGTCCAGCTCTACCCCCGGTCCGGGGGCTTCGGGGAGCGCGCTCACCGGTCTTCCACCCCGGTGCGGGGTCGGCGCATCCCGGCGGTCAGTCCGGAGTCGAGGGTGCGTGCGGTGGAGCCGCGTTTCCCGCCGCGGGCGGGGTCGTCCAGTCCTGCGAACAGCGCGGCGTCGGTGAGGGCCTGGCGCACGTCGCGCTCGTCGAGCAGACCCCCGGCGACCAGCCGTCCGAGTTTGTAGGCGGCGCCGTTGAGGGCCTGGTTCCGCCCGGTCTGTGCCATGGCGGCGATGTCGGTGGCTTCTCCGGCGAGCACGGCCGCAGCCCACCGGTGCTCCCGGGTCTGAGCGAGGTCGGGCCGGGCCTGACGGGCGGTGAGCCGGCGACGCGCGGCGTCCACCTCCGCGGCCGACGACGCGGGGGTGGTTGGCCTGGTGGTGGCCGCGCGGTGCAGCCACCCGGGTAGGTCAGCCAGGGGAAGCCGGTCGGCCCACTGGTAGCGCCGGCCGGTGCGGTGCCGTGACGGTGGGGCGACTGCCATCCCTCCGTGGCTGTCTCCAGCGCCGCGGATGTCGATGCCGGGGGCGATCCCGTCGGTCTCAGTTCCGGTGCTGTTCGCAGGCGGGTTCGCCTCGGGGGCCCGGTACCAGTAGTGGATCCCGCCGTCGATCCGGCCGGTGCTCACAGATGCGGTCGGGGTGTGCCCATGGCGGGCGGTCAGCGCCGCCCAGGACGCCCGTCCGGTAGGTCCGTCGACGTCGACCACCGTCAACTGGGAGGGCTTGCAGGCGACCCCGATGGATGCGTGGGGCCAGCGGGTCCACCAGCCGGTGATGACCTGCGGGTCGCGGGTGGCCTCTCGGCTCCACCGGACCATCGGCATCTTGCTCCCGGCCCGGACCGGGAAGATGACCATCCCCCGGTCGGCCAGGGCCAGCGCCGCCGGAAGCAGGCTGGTGGACCGCATCGGCATCAGGAGCTCCTTTCACAGAAGGGGCGAGATCCAGGGGCTGCAGGTGGGGCACAGCGGCCGGCCGCCGGGCCCGTAGCGGTGGTGGGGGGTGGTGCAGCGGGCGCACGGTCCGATGTCGGCGGGGCGCACGCCGTAGACCGCGGCGACGGAACGCAGAGCGGTGTGAGCGGCCTGTCCTGCGGCCGGGCGGGCGGGGTCGTCTCGGGACATGGCCTGCCAGCGGTCCCGTTCGCGCCGGGCCCATCGGCAGACCGCGTCGCGGTGCCACAGCCCGACCGGATCCCGGTCGGCCTCGGGGGTCGGACCGGCGTCGATCGTTGCCGTGGCCGGTGGGCCGGCGGCGGGCCGGGGCGGCGGCCGGCCGCGGCGGCGGGCGGCGGGTCGGGCCCGAGGCGGGGCGGTCACGTCAGCACCCGACAGTCGGCAGTCGCGGAGTGGTCTTCTTCGAACCGAACAGGCCCATGTCAGTTCTCCTTGCTGGTCGTGGCGCGGTCGGGGGCGCGGGTGCGGCGGGTGGCTTTGTCGCGGGCGCGGCGGGTTTCGGCGGGGGTGCGGAAGTAGCGGGTGCCGTGTTCGCGCTGGTGGGTCCGGCACAGGGCTTCGGTGTCGTAGATGTGGGTGGCCAGCTGGTCGCAGTAGTCGCAGTGCTCCGGGCCGGGGGTGGCAGTCACGGGTTGTCCGGGCGCAGGTCGGCCTTCGCGCGGCGTAGGGCGGCGAGTTCGTCGCGGATGATCCGGCGGGTGTGCGGGCAGGTCTCGCGGGCGAGCCAAGCCCGGTGCTCCTCGGTCTTGCGCTCAAGGGCGGCGAGTTCGGTGGCCGCGGCGTCCGACGCGGGAGTGGCGGTCACGCGGCGACCTGGCGGACGAAGTCGGCCAGGCCGGCGGCGATCGTCTCGCCGTGGCTGGCGATGCTGGCCACGACCACGGCGGCGTCGGTGGGGTTGGTCGCGGCGAACAACACGAACAGCACGACCGCGACGGTCAGCAGGACCGAACCGCGGGAGCGGCCGGCACGGAAGTGGGGCATGTTCTTCACAGGACGGCTCCGGTGATGGTGGCCAGGACCGGCGGGGTCCCGGTGGGGTCGAGGTAGCGGGAGTGGGGGGCCACGTGGCCGGGCTGTCAGCGGATGACGGCGCGGACGGTGAATTGCAGGTTCCGGTGCTTACGCAGCACCGTGACCAGTGCGGTGAGATCCCCATCGGTCGCCAGGGCGAATTTGGTGGAGGAACGTCCCGCCGCGTGTGCGTCCGGGCTGATGGTGTCCGGGAGGGGCTTTCCGTTGCGGGTCTGCACCGTGACGATGTGCCGGGCCTTCGACATGGCAGATGTCCTTTCTCGTGGGGGTGGGGTCCGCCGCGGCGGGTGTGGTTCCCGCCGCGGCGGATACCGGGGTTGTTTCGCTGCGGTCAGCCTTTGGCCGGCCGGGCGGAGACCTTCAGGTCCTGGCGGTGTATGACCGCCTTCAGGTGCCGGGCCAGTTCCGCATCGCTGTAGATCGCGAGAGTGACGGACGACTTTCCCAGCGCTTTCGCCATCGCGTCGATATCGACTGGGGATTCATCGAGAGTCGCTACGGTGAGGTAGTGCAGCGGCTTCGGCATCGCAGGTTCTTGCCTAGATCAGCTCTACCTAGATGAGGTTGAAGATCCGGAGGATCTCCTGGTGAACCTCGCCCCAGGGCCAGAGCTTCGACGGGGTCTTCGTGACGGTGACGGAGTGCCGGCCGAACCTGAATTCCTCGATCCCGTCGGTCGTGTCCAGGTGCCGGCACAACACCTTGCCCTCGGGGGTGAGCGCGTCCCAGGTCTTCGAGGAGTAGCCATTCCCGGGCTCGGACGCGATCCGGGTCCGGGTCGTGTAGGTACGCACGTTCTCGCTCACTTCAACCATTTCGACGTTCATCGTTCTCCTCTTTCGGTAGGGCTGGGTGCAGGCTTGGCGTGGTGGCCGGGGGTGTGACTGTCAGGTCTTCCGCTTCTTTCCGGTATTGGTCGTGTCGTCGGGGTATTCGAGGTACACATCGGCCTTCCGGCCGGAGTCCACGTACATGGCCAGCGCTCCGGACCGGATCGCCACGCCCGCCATCTGTCCGAGCTGGCGGCGGGTGACGCCGTCCTCGTTCGGCCACGGGTCCTTGCTCTTCTTGCCCATGCGAATTCCCTTTCCTTGGGCTGGTTTTCTGTCGGTTTTTGGCATGGGGGTAGCTACGAAAAGCGGGGTTTGAAGGTTGCGGTATTTCTGGGGGTGGGGTTTTACCGGCCGGTGGCGGGTCCGCGGCCGGTAAAACCCCACCCCCAGAAATAC
>NZ_JBFLUG010000460.1:0-813 GCF_041008525.1 Parafrankia sp. FMc2
CCTGCGAAGTGCCCTCTCGATCTGGCGGACGGAAGCCTAGAGAACTCCCATCCTCCCAGCTCAGAGGGCACTTCCGCGTTCAGGGACCCCAACAGACAGCTATAAACACCGGTGCATCCAGGCTGAGATCAGCGTGGCACCCGAAGCGCTCACCGCATAACCTTCAGCCAGGATCACGCGGCATCACTCTCCGTACACCACCACCGTGGACGTGACCCTACGCGGCGCGGCTGGAAGGCGTGTTCGCCTGCGCGCTGATGCTCGGGCCACGCCGCGGGGAGATCCTCGGCCTGCGCCGGGTGGACGTCGACCTGACCGGCGTGACGCTTTACGTCCGGCAGACGCTCCAACGGGTCGACGGCTCGCTGATGTTCGTCCCGGCGAAGACGGAACGGTCCCACCGGCGCCTACCCATCCCTCCGCGCCTGGTGGCGATCCTACGGCGTCACCGGGCCACCCAGACAGCGGAGCGGACCGGTCTCGGCGACGCCTGGACGGAAACCGGGCTCGTCTTCACCTCGTCGATCGGCACGCCGTTGGAGCCGCGGAACGTCAACCGGCGCTTCGACGTCCTGCGCAAGGAAGCCGGGCTGCCGTGGCTGCGACTGTTGAGTCGGCCCGGGGCGCGGTTCCGGTGTTACCACCGGTCCGTTTCCCCGGACCGCTCGCCGAACCCGCCGTACCGATCTGAGGAGTGAATTGCTGGACCACGGAGAGGCTGGTTCCGGGCATGCTGGAAGGCGCTGGGAGCCTGGCTTCCAGCGCTGGTCATATCGATACTGAGGAGTGAATTGCTGGACCACGGAGAGGCTG
>NZ_JBFLUG010000461.1:0-813 GCF_041008525.1 Parafrankia sp. FMc2
TACACAAACCCACCCTGCAGAGCATAAGACGGCCCCACCCCCCCATGATCCGGGCTGTACAGGGAATCCAGAACCCACCCACGCTCCGCCTGGAACACACCCATCGCATCACCACCCCCCGCCAGCAACTCCCACAAACCCTCCGGCGAATCCACCCCACCCGGGAACCGGCACGCCATCCCCACCACAACCACCGGATCATCCACCAGCACCGCCGGCACAACCGGCTGCCCCGCACCCGCCTCGACCACCGAGCCGGACACCTCACCCACCACAAAACCAGCCAGCCGGCCGACATCGGGATAGTCGAACACCAGCGTCGCCGGCAACCGCAGACCCGTCACCGCCGCCAGACGATTCCGGAACTCCACCGCCGTCAACGAATCAAACCCCAACTCCCGGAACGACCGCCCCTCCTCCACCACCGTCCCCACCGCATAACCCAGCACCTCCACCACCAGATCCCGCACCACCCCGAGCACCACACCACGACGCTCACCCGCACCCACACCGCCCAGGCGTACCGCCAGCGGCAATCCCCCCCCCACCGCCGACACCACACCCGGCAGGCCCGCCGCAAGCTCCCGTACACCCGGCAGATCCGCGAACAACCTGCCGGACCGGCCCGCCGCGAAATCGGCGACGAACCGCTCCCAGCGCACATCCGCAACCACCACCACCGGATCCGCACCCCCCACCACACTCCCCAGAACCCCCGCAGCACGACCCGGATCCAGCCCCGTCCACACACCTGCAGCACCACACACGCAACCCACTGACCACCACCGCAAACATAGCACAACAGATAGAAAA
>NZ_JBFLUG010000462.1:0-797 GCF_041008525.1 Parafrankia sp. FMc2
GGTGTACGGCTGGGACGACCAGCGGTGGACGTTGGCCCGGGTCGCGGACGTGATCAGACGGGAGTTCGGGCTCACCTACACGCTGCCCGGGGTGTGGATGCTGCTGGACCGCAACGGCTGGTCGTGCCAGCTCCCGGTGCGGCGCGCGGTCGAACGCGACGACACCGCGGTCAAGGCCTGGACAGAACGGGAGTGGCCGGCGGTAAAACGACCGCGGCGACCCGGGCCGCCTGGGTCTGTTTCCTCGACGAGACAGGACAGGGCCTGAGGCCGCCACGAGCACGGACCTGGGGTCGACGCGGGGTGACCCCGGTGGTGCGGGTCCCCGGGCGGGGCGGGTCCGGGCGGGTCAGTGTGGTCGGGATGGTCTGCTACCGGCCCGGGGATCGGGCCCGGCTGGTCTACCGGGCCCGGGTCGGTCACGGCCGTCGTGGGGAACGGAAGGGGCTGGACTGGGCGGACTGTCGGGATCTTCTGTGGGCGGCGCACGCGCAGCTGCCCGGGGGCCGGCTGGTGGTGGTGTGGGACCGGTTGAACATCCACCTCCAAACCGAGATGGCCGCGTTCCTGGCCGGGCACACCGACTGGATCAGCGTGGCGTGGCTCCCGGCGTACGCCCCTGATCTGAACCCGAGCGAGGGTGTCTGGTCGTATCTGAAACGCACGACCCTGGTGCATCTGGCCGCTCGGGGTATCGACGAGGTCTTTCGGGCCGTCAAGCACGGACTGAAACGTGTGCAGTACCGGCCCGATCTTCTTGTCGGGTTCCTTGCCGAGACCGGGCTTGCTTGGGAAGA